>JBGQNJ010000152.1:0-4327 GCA_041501065.1 Dehalococcoidia bacterium | reverse complement strand
GGCGCCAGCAACTGGCGTGTCGCCACGCGGCATATGCTGCCGAACACGCTGGGTCCCGTCATCGTCGCCTTCGCTTTCGGCATCCCCATCGCCATCTTCGCCGAGGCGGCGCTCGGCTTCCTGGGCCTGGGCCTGCCCCCTCCCACGGCGAGCCTCGGACGCCTGGTCTCCGACGGCTACGTGTACATCCAGGTGAACCCCTGGATCGTCGCCTTCCCGGCCGGCGCCATCGCCCTGCTGATGCTTTGCTTCACCTTCCTGGGCGACGGCCTGCGCGACGCCCTCGACCCGCGCCAGCGCTAGTTATTGCCGTCCGCGTTGCTCCTCCCATCCTGCCCGCCACAGAGCGGAATAGAGAGTGATATCATATTCATGGGAAGTACTGAGCATGGACTTGATGGGCGAAACGAGGCGCGAGCAGGAGCGTTACGACCGCCAGGCGCGCTGGTACGACGTCGCGGTGGCGCCGATGGAGGCGCTGGCATTCCTGGGACTGCGACGACGCCTTTGGTCAGCGGTCGATGGGTCGCGGCGCGTGCTGGAGATCGGCGTCGGCACCGGCAGAAACCTGGCCCACTACCCCGCAGCATCGAGGACCGTCGCCCTCGACCTCAGCCCCGAGATGCTGAAACGAGCGGCCCGAAAGGCGACACGCGGCGGCCGCAGCGTCGACCTCCTCCTAGCCGATACGCAGCATCTCCCGTTCAAGGACGATGTCTTCGGTGTGGTCCTGGCGACGCTCGTGTTCTGCTCGGTGCCGGATCCGGTGCGTGGCCTGGCTGAAGCCGGGCGCGTCACGCGACGGGACGGACAGGTGGTATTGCTGGAGCACGTTCGCGCGGACAACGGCGTCCTGGGCAAGGCGATGGACGCGTTGAACCGGCTGACAGTGCGCGGCGGCGAGTATGTGAACCGCGATACCGCAGCCAACGTCAGGAAGGCCGGCCTGGAGATAACGCGTGAAGAGACATACCGAATGGGTATCGTGAAGCTGCTGCGGGCGCGTCCATGCGCTGAGGCGGCAGCGAAAGGAGAAAACAATGTGGTGGCATCATGAGGGGTTCGGCTGGTTTGCCGTCTTCGGCGGCCTCCTCTGGCTGATTCTCCTGGGAGTCATCATCTATCTGCTAATCTCCCTGCTGGCCCCTAGTCGAGAGTCGGGGCGCCGCGAGGAAGACCCACTGGAGATCGTCAAGCGACGCTACGCCAAAGGCGAGATCACACGCGAGGAGTTCGAGCAGATCCGCAAGGACCTGACAGGCCGCTCGCCGCCCGGCTAAACGCGGCGAAGACCAGCCAGGGGCGCATCTCGATGCGCCCCTACGCGCGTGCCAGGGCCAGGAGAGCCGGCCTCCCATGGCCGCGGGCGAGCGCGGCGCCGGCCGCCAGACCTTCGATGGCGTACTCACGCTCGATGGGCGGCGCCTCCGGGACTATGCGCAGGTGCGGCGCGCGGCCCAGGGCGCGTATCACCTCGTCGGCGATGGCCGCCCGCGCGACGAGCAGCACGTCGCGACCGGAGTTCCAGGCATCCACCGCCTCCTGCCGGATGCCGCCGCCGGCCAGCTCCAGCGGCCCGAACTCGTAGACGACAATAAGGTCGAACCGCTGGCGCACTGCATGCTCCAGCGCCGACCGTGCCAGGTCCAGGCCCTGTCTCATGATGACCCAGCGGCTCCCATCGCAGGCGCGCTCGCCGTCATCGCAGGCCAGTCGCGTCATGGGCGCGCTGCGGGCCGTCGCCAGGTCGATCGCATCGGCGCCGATACGTATTCCGTCGAAGCGGACGGCTGGAGCCAGCACGCCGCCCACGCGGGCGCCGTTCAGCCGCGCCGAATCGATTATCTTCCGGCAAAAGGTCGTCTTCCCGCATCCCGGAGAACCTGTTATCAACATCCTCATGTCAGACCACCACCTCGATCAGAGATTTGTCCAGAACAGGCCGCCGGCGGAAACGGCGGCCGGCGCTTCCGGCGCCCCGGCGTGCCCGTCAACAGGGAACTATGCCGAAAGTCTACATTTGGAAGGTGCATCTCTCGTGAAAGCCTGCGTCGCTTCCATGAAAGAAGCATGAATTTACGAGCGCGCGGGCGGCACCCCGGCGCGGATTTCGAGCCTTCACGGCGAATTTACGGATCGTCGCCGGCTTTCCATACTGGATTCACATACCCGCGGTAACGTAATGATCAGAAGCGGGCCGCGAAGGAGGAATGCGCGATGTTGCGGAGCATGAAAGCACTCATGAACTACGGCCTTCTGGCAACCGACGGAAAGGTCGGCGCCGTCGATGACTTTCTTTTCGATGACCATGCCTGGACCGTGCGTTACCTGGTCGCGAACACGGGAGGCTGGCTGCGGGGACGCCTGGTGCTCATCTCGCCGGCGGCGATGGAGCAGCCGGACTGGCAGTCCCGTCTCTTTCCCGTCGACCTGACGCGTGACCAGATCGAGCAGAGCCCGAGCATCCTTAGCGACGCGCCCGTCGCCCGTCAGAAGGAGCTGGAGCTGGCGCGCCACTACAATTGGCCCGTGTACTGGGCAATCGATAGCCTGGGCGGCTTCGGCGCTGCGCCGATAGTCACCCCTATCGAGCCACGGCAGGGGCAGGCCAGGCCGGCGGAGGAGGAAGGCAACCCTCACCTGCGCAGCGTTCGCGAGGTGCGCGGCTATCGCATTCACGCCACGGACGGCGATATAGGGCACGTCGACGATTTCATCGTCGACGACGCGAACTGGGCCATCCGCTACCTGGTGGTGGACACCCGCAACTGGCTCCCCGGCCGGAAGGTGCTCCTGGCCTGGGACTGGATCGAAGAGGTTAGCTGGCCGGACACCAGGGTCACCGTGTGCCACAGTCGCGAGGAGATCAAGAGTAGCCCTGAGTACGACGCGTCGGCTCCCGTGAACCGGCAGTACGAGGATGTGCTCCACGATTATTACGGCCAGCCCAAGTACTGGGAACGAGGGAAACAGCCGGCCCGTTCTGGCAAGTCTGGTGAGAAGAAACGATAAAGGCGTCGATAATAGATCGACGGGCAGCTTCCAGTAGGGATGGAGGCAGGAGGAACAAGAAATGACGCAACGTAGTCTTGAAGGAATGCGAGTCGCAATCCTGGTGACAAACGACTTCGAGCGTGTGGAGCTTACGGAGCCGCAACAGGCGCTGGAGGAAGCCGGCGCGAAGACGGTCATCGTCTCGCCGCGGATCGGTCAGTTGCAGTCCATGAATCACGATGTCAAGGCCGATATCTTCCACGTGGACCTGACACTGGAGGAAACGAACCCGGACAGCTTCGACGCGGTGCTGCTCCCCGGCGGCGTCGTCAACGCCGACGCGCTGAGAATGGTGCCGAAGGCACAGGAGTTCGTGCGGCGGGTCGACGAGGCGGGAAAGCCGATAGCAGTCATCTGCCACGGCCCCTGGCTTCTCGTATCGGCTGGCCTGGTCCGGGGCCGGACGCTGACAAGCTGGCCGACCCTGCAGGACGACATCCGCAACGCCGGCGGCAAGTGGGTCGATGGCGAGGTCGTATGCGATCGCAACTGGGTCAGCAGTCGCGGCCCTCGCGATCTGCCGGCCTTCAACCGGGAAATGGTGTCGCTGTTCGCCCGGGGAAAGGCGAAGGGACGCATGGCTGCTTGAGCGCGTCTGGGGAAGCTTCTTCGATCGGAAGGAAAGACATCATGGCTATTCGAATTCGACGCGCCTACGAACCGCCGCTGCCGGAGGACGGCCGCAGGGTGCTTGTCGAGCGCCTCTGGCCACGGGGCATCAAGAAGGAAAACCTGTTCATAAACGCCTGGCTCAAGGAGCTCGCTCCCAGCGATGAACTCCGGCGCTGGTTCGGCCACGACCCGGCTCGCTGGGAGGAGTTTCAGCGGCGCTACCGAGAGGAGCTGCGCGGCCTCCGCCAGCAGCAGTTGCTCGATGAGCTGGCCCAGCAGGCCTCCCGACGCAACGTGACGCTGATCTACAGCACGCGTGAAGAGCGCTTCAACAACGCCGTCGCCCTGCGTGACATCATCGAAATGCGGATGCACAGGTGCCTGGCCGCCTGAATGGCAAACGCATTCCATCAGCCGGGGCGCCAACGCTCACAATCGACGAAGATCGGGGAAGGTCGCGGTCTTTTGAGGGAGTGCGCTCAGTCGTTTGCGCAACAGAGGTGGTCCCAGCCGCACCGGTGACTAGAGAGAGCGCCTGTATCTGCCCCCAACGGCATAGAGCGCTTCCGTTATCTGTCCCAGGCTGAGGTGCGGCGCCGCCTCCATCAGCGTCTCGAAGAGGTTCCCCCCTTCGATTGCGCACTCCTGGATTGCGGCGATG
>JBGQNJ010000151.1:0-4342 GCA_041501065.1 Dehalococcoidia bacterium | reverse complement strand
CTTGCGGCTACCGATGCGCCCCCATGCTATAATACCGGCGCTGAACCTGCGGGACTGGGGAGCGACGCCGTGACGGAAGAGGAAGCCTGGACTTCAAGCCGCTACTCGCCGGAAGACGCCCCGGCCTGCCTCGAGCTCACGCGACGCCTTTCGCCCGACAGCGAGGCGAACGAATCCGACCTCGACTGGCAGTTGCAGCGCGGCCCGGCGGGCCCGGCCATCGGCGTCGTTGCTCGCGACACAGCGACGAGCCGGTTGATAGCGCAGGCCGCGATGATCCCCGTCGGCATGACGCTTTCCGGCAAGCCGGTCACTGCCGGCCTGGCCCTGAACCCGCTGATCGACCCGGATTTCCAGGGCCGCGGCATCCCCCTCGACCTCCTGCGCAAGCTCGATGCCGCGGCCGCCGAGGGGAAGGTCGCCTTCAGCTACGCTTTCCCGGATGACGCCTCGCTGCCGGTTCTCGTGAACCAGGGAGGGTTCAAGGAGATCGCCTCGCTCTCCCTGCTTATCCGGCCGTTGAAGCCCGAGGCGCTGGCGATGAAGACGACGGGCAACCGCGTCCTCGCCAGGACGGCGTCGATCGCGCGCATAGTCTGGCGCACGCCGCCCTCCGTGAAGCAGAAGGACGTGCCGGGGCTGGCGATAGACCGGGTCACGGACTTCGACGAGCCCTTCGCTGTGTTCTGGCGCCGTGTCCAGAACCGCGCGCCGCTGATCGTCGTCCGCGACTCCGCCTATCTCAACTGGCGCTACATCGAAGCGCCGGGCCGCGAGTATGCCGCCTTTGCCGCCAGGTCGGAGGGGAAGGTGCGCGCGCTCATCGTCCTCCGGGCGGCGCCGCTCGGCCGCTTCTCGGCGGGGCTAATCGTCGACCTGATCGTCGAGGCGAGCGGCGAGGGTCGCGCCGCCGGCCGCCTGCTCATCGACCACGCGGGCGCTTACTTCCGCGACCAGGACTTGGACATGCTCGCGACGCTCTCCTTGCGCCACACCGACGAGTTTCGGCTGTTCCGTGCCTCCGGCTTCTGGATGCCGCCGAAGTTCCTTGAGCCGCATCCACTGCACTTCGTCGTGCGATCGCACGCCGAAGAGGCGAACGCCGCCTACGACCTGCACAACTGGTTCCTGACTCTGGGGGATTCTCAAATAGCCTAGAGGCGGTTATCCAGGAGAACCTCTGCGCCGCTAGCCGGGGACGGTCACGACAACCTTTGTGCCCTCGCCGGGCTTCGATTCTATGTCAATCGTCCCGCCGAGGAGCCGTGCGCGCTCCTGCATGCCAATCAGGCCGAGCTTGCCCGACGCTGTGAGATCGCCGGTCGCCGGCGGCAGCTCGAAGCCGTTGCCGTTATCCGCTACCGTCACAGCGATGCTGTCGCTGCGGAAGCCCAGCGTCAGCTCGACCGCCGAGGCGTGGGAGTGCTTCCTGACGTTGTTCAGCGCCTCCTGGGCGATGCGGAAAAGCGGCAGCTCGGCCTCGCGCGGCAGGCGGCGCGGCTCGCCCAGTATGCGCGTATTGGACTCGATCCCGTCCTGCTCCTCGAGGGCGATGAGGAGCCATTTCAGCGCCGGCAGCAGGCCCAGGTCGTCGAGGACGGGCGGCCGCAGGTCCTGGCTGAATCGTCGAACGCCGTCCAGGATCGTGTCCGTCTGCTCCCGCAGCTCATCGAGGCGCTGCGCGATCTCCGGCGGTATGTCAGCGCCGCTGGAAGAGAGCATGTCCAGCCGCCGCGAAACGCCGGTTAGCGCCTGCGCGGTGTCATCGTGGAGCTCGCGGGCGATGCGCAGGCGCTCGCTCTCCTGCGCCTTCAGCACCTGCGAGACGTAGTAGCGGAGGTTCTCCTGCATCCGCCGCTGCTCCGTGACGTCGCGGACGATCGACTGGACGCCGACGGGATGTCCGTTGCGGATGATCAGGCTGGGCATCAGCTCGACGATGGTCTCCGAGCCGTCCCGCCGTGTCAGAGGAAACTCAACGAGGTTCTCCACGGGATCTCCCCGGTATTGCGCCCTGAGTAGCGCCTCGACCGCTTTGACGTCCTTGGGGCTTAAGAACTTGGTGACGTCCAGCCCTTCCAGCTCCTTGCCGGTATAGCCGGTCAGCTTCTCGAACGCCTTGTTGGCGTTGACGATCTTGCCGTTCAAGTCATGGACCTCGATGGCGCCGGTGGCGTTTTCGAACAGGCCGCGGTAGCCCTCCTCCGATTGGCGCAACTGCTCCAGCGTGGCGCGCTCCTTCTCATATAGCTGCGCGTTCTCGACGGCGACGCCGATGGCGTTGCCGATGGCCACCGCCAACTCGATCTCTTCCGGCGCGAACTAGCGCAGCTCGCTCGTGGCGGCGCAGAAGGTGCCCAGAACTCGTCCTTTCGACTTGATAGGAACCGTAAGCTGGGCTCGCACGTTCTCGCGCAAGCCGATCTCGCTCGAAAGGAAGTGGCTAATAGAGAGGTCCTTTGTCGCCAGGGGCTCGCCTGACTGGGCGACGCGCCCGTTCAGCCCTTCGCCCACGCGTATCCTTTTCGCCAGCTCCGTAAATTCGCTCGACACGCCGTGATAGGCCTCGAGCGTCAACTCATCGGAGTCCTCGTCGAGGAGATAGAGGAGCCATTTCTCGACCCGCATGATCTCCTGCACCTTGTTCATGGCATGCTGTAGCATCTGGCGCAGGTCCAGGGATTCCGCAAGGACGCTAAGAACCGCGTTGATGGTCGACAGGCGCCGTTCCTCATTCTCCACCGCTTCGATGTGCGACCGCAGCTCGCGTTGCGTCCATTCCAGGGACGCGATGGTCCCTCTGTGCTGCGCCTTCTCCCTATTCTGCACGTCGATCAGCCAGCTCACGAAGGCGCCGATGAAGGCGAACGCGGCGACTTCGATCGCCGCCTCTTCAGGGTTGGACGAGGAGATGAAGACGCGCGGCAGGAGCAGCGCCGCGATGACGGTCGTGGCGGTCAGCCCGCCCGGCAGTCCGAACACGAAGGCCGCGTAGGCCACGGGCAGAATGGACAGAATGCGGTGGACGGAGCGACGGGCGAAGTCGATATGCAGACCTGATTCGAGCGAATTGATGATGGGAAAGGAATCGGCGTAGTAGAAAATGGTGCCGCAAGTGATGATGGCGATGAGTATCCAGAAATGCGGCTCCCTAAGTACCGCCCATGATGGTTTCTGACGTGGGGGCACGCTGAGCATTGCTCTTGTCCTGGCAAGTGCGTGCATCATTTCGGCAAGTCACCCGGCGATACGTGCTCCAGGGAGATCCAGCCTTCCTTGAGGGCGCGCAGCACCGCCTCCGTGCGCGAGCTAACGCCCAGCTTGTCGAAGATGTTCCCCAAGTGCGACTGCACGGTGCGCACGCTGAGCGCAAGCTCCGACGCGATCTCCTTGTTGCTCATGCCCTTCGCTGCCAGCCTCAGCACTTCCAGCTCCCGCTCGCTGAAGTGGTCGGGCAGACCCTCGACGACGCTCTTTCCGTGGCTCATCGACGAAAACCAGTGGACTACCTTTCGCGCTACGTGCGGGTCGAGGACGACTTCGCCGGCGCTCACGTCGCGGATGGCGTCGACAAGCTGCGCCCCGCGGACGTTCTTCAGGAGGTAACCGCTGGCGCCGGCCTCCAGGACAGCGTAGATGTACTGGTCGTTGTCGTAGGCGCTGAGCACGAGAATGGACGTGGCAGGCTGATTGGCCTTGATCTGTTTCGTCGCCTCGATGCCGTTGAGGTTCGGCATGGCGATGTCAATGATGGCGACGTTCGGCTTGAGTTGCTGCGCCAGCCTGACCGCTTCTTCGCCATCCGCTGCCTCGCCCACGACCTCGAAGTCCTCCTCGCGTTCCAGTCGCTCGCGTGTGCCTTCGCGCACGAGGGTGTGGTCATCGGCTATGAGAATGCGAATCTTGTCCATTCTTCTTCTCTCCTGACGCCGCAGGGGCGCAAGTATCCACCTATAGATTACAGGCAAACGGCCCGCAGCCGCCAGTCGCCGGACTACTGATTGTCATCCGCCAAACATACCTAGCGGGGCTGCGCCAAATGCGTAATCTTGCTCCTTCATCGTGCGCAAACGGTACGCAATCAGAGCGGAGACGCACGTTCAGCGCTACCGAAGCCCTCGACCTGATTGCGCAGCGTCACCGCCGGATCGAGGCCAAAATGCCTAGCGAAAGTCGGCGCTTGCGGCGGACGACAGGGTTGGCACTCGTGCCGTACCTTCTAGGTGGGATGAAAACCAGAACAGAAACGGAAAGGGCAAAGGCGAGAGCGATGACAACGATGACAGGGACTCCAACCGGTGTCGAGAAGACCAACCTGGGCACCCCGCAGACCGTCTGGCAG
>JBGQNJ010000150.1:0-4345 GCA_041501065.1 Dehalococcoidia bacterium | reverse complement strand
GGTAGCATCGTCATGCTGACGAGGTCGGCACCCCAAGAGCGGTACAGCTTCGACTCCGCCTTCGTCGAGAACGCCGGCCCTTCGATTACGACCATGGTGCCGCCGTCGTGGACTGTTGCGCCGGTCTGCTGCGCTCCTTTGAGGAGAACGCGGCTCAGCTCCGGGCAGAAGGGGTCAGCGAAAGAAATGTGCGCGACCAGCCCTTCGCCGAAGAAGCTGCTCGGCCTGGCGACGATCCGATCGATAAGCTGGTCGGGCAGCACCAGGTCCCGCGGCGCTATCTCCTCGCGCAGGCTGCCAGCGGCGTTGACTGAGATGATGCGTTCGACGCCGAGGGTCTTGAGGGCGTAGATATTGGCGCGCGCCGGTATTTCCGACGGCAGAAGGCGGTGGCCGCGGCCATGACGCGCCAGGAACGCGACGGGCGTTTCCGCCAAGCTCCCAAGCATAATAGCGTCGCTCGGCTCGCCGAAGGGCGTCTCGCAGTGGACTTCGCGCCGGTCCTTCAGACCTTCGATGTCATAGAAGCCGCTGCCGCCGATAATCGCTATCTTGGCTTCGACCACTCTAGTTCCCTCCAAAGACCCTCTTCAGCGTCTGCAAGGCCTGCAAGGTCACCCACTTGCTGGGCTTCCCCCTGGCCTCGATGTTCACCCACATCTTGCCGTTCAGACTCGACTCCATCTTCCAGCGGCCCTGCCAGTCCTGCTTAGATAGCACGATTCTGATCGCGTCCCTGAGCCCTGGCTGCGAGCCGTATCCCAACTCCGCCATGACATGGAGAGCCTCCAGGACGTTTGTCGAGTAGCTGAGCGGGAAGCCGAACTTCAGCCAGGTTGAGCTGACACGCTCCGGGCAGGGGTAGTCCGCGACGACAAGGTTGCGGCTGAGCAGAAACGCGGCTGCTTCTTCGATGGCTGACTTCACTTCGCCGGTGCGCTCGCCGGAGGGTATAGCAGAGAACGCCTTGAGCGCTTTGACGGCTCCCCAGGCGCAGGGCAGTTTCGCGTTCGGGGCGCACTCGAAATGCTTCTGCGAGATCGCGGCGCACAACTGCCGAACGGCCTGCTGCACGCGCTCGTCGCGTCCCCAACCGAGGCGGTGGAAGGCGTGGAGCAGGTTGCCGTTTAGACAATCTATGGCGGCGCTCGGCACGCCTGTGACCGAGAAAGCGCCGTTCTTCGCAATGCTGTGTGTCAAGACGTACTCGCAGGCTTTCGCGACTCGCTCGTCAGAGCCGTCGGCGGCGAGATGCGCCAGGAGCATGAGTTGCCAGACCGTGCCCTGATACTTGGGCGAGTAGCCCGTGCCCGGCTTCACCCAGTAACCGTCCTCGTGCTGAGCAGCGAGTATCACCGGCACGGGGCCGATCTCCATGATAGCGCGCCTGGCCGCGACGACCTGCCGGTCATCTTCGGGAAGCTCCATCAGCGACCGCAGCGCATGGTAGCGAACAGAGGGGTTGTCTTCCCCGAGCAACCAGTCCGTAGGGTCATCCGCAAGGAAATCGGGCCAGCCTGCTACCATCTCGACGCCCCGGTTTTCGCGGCGCGTGCGCCGGTTCCCAACAATCGCGCCAGCGACTCATCGTACGGCGGCCGCGCGACGCCCTTCTCCGTGATGATGGCCCCGACGTAACGGGCGGGCGTCACGTCGAAGGCCGGGTTCATCGCGGCCGTGCCCTCCGGCGTGACCAGCGGTCCAGCCACCGTTGTCACTTCCTCCGGCGGTCTCTCCTCGATCGGTATGTCGTCCCCCGTTGCAGTCGAGAGATCGATCGTGCTCGTGGGGGCAGCGACGTAGAACGGCAGGCGGTTCTCCTTCGCCAGTACGGCCAGCGAATAGGTGCCGACCTTATTGGCCACGTCTCCGTTGGCAGCGATGCGGTCGGCGCCGACCACGACGCAGTCTACCCTGCCGCGCCGCATCATCTCGCCCGCGGCGCCGTCGACGATGACGGTGAACGGGATGCCCAGGCGCCGTAGCTCCCAAGCTGTCAGGCGCGCGCCCTGCAGGAGGGGTCGTGTCTCGTCGACGAGAACGTGGATGCGTTTTCCCTGCTCGTGCGCCGTCCGTATCACGCTGAGGGCCGTGCCATAGCCGGCGGTGGCGAGCGCGCCGGTGTTGCAGTGGGTGAGGACCGTCGCGCCTGCGGGGACAAGCTCGGCGCCCAAGCGGCCTATGGCCCGGCCCGCTTCGATCTCCTCCTTATGGATGCGCCTCGCCTCCGACAACGCTACCTCCGCCATCGCCGTGGCTCCCGCAGACCCGCGGGCCGCGCCCAGCACCCGCTCCAGCGCCCACGCCAGGTTGACCGCCGTCGGCCGCGTTGACCGGAGCATTTCCGCCGCCTCTTCCATCTGCGCGAGCAGTCCCGCTCGATCGACCACCGAACTTCGACTCGCCGCCAGCGCAAGTCCGTAGGCCGCCGCGACGCCGAGCGCCGGCGCCCCCCGGATACGCATCCCCCGTATCGCCTCGGCCAGCGCGCGGCAGTCGTCGATCTCCAGGTACGCCTCCTCAGACGGCAGGCGCGACTGGTCGAGCAGGCGGATCCTGCCCGCGTTCCAGCTTACGACGTTCGGTTCAGGCGATTCGGCAGTCAAAGGGCATCAAAAAAACTTCTCGTGGTGTGAGAAGTTCTACCAACCTACTCTCATCTCTCCCTGCGGACGGCAGGGTCGGACTTGGCACCATGTTGGGCGGCCTGGAGCCTTCCCAAACTGGTTGCCGGGCTTCGTAGGGCCGGTCCCTCCACCACTCTGGATAAGAGCGTTTACCATATTCGGTTGTTACTTTATTCTAGGCTCGGTGGCGCCCGGCGTCAAGCGCGAAAACCCTCGCACACACCGGACATCCCCCCTGATCAGTCGCGTGGAAGGAGTGACCGGACCATGGACTTTACACTGACCGAAGAGCAGCAACTGATCCGCGACGTCGCGCGCCGCATCGCCAGGGAGCGCGTGGCGCCCCGCGCGGCCGAGATCGATGCCAAGGAGGAGTATCCGGAGGACATCTTCGGCGTCTTTCGCGACGCCGGCTTGCTCGGCCTGACGATACCGGCCGCATACGGCGGCAGCGGCGCCGGCTTCCAGGCGCTGGCCCTCGCCGTCGAGGAAGTGGCGAAGTACTGTTGCTCTTCCGGCCTGATTCTTCTACTCACGGCCCTGCCGACGCAGCCCATCCTCCTCGGCGGGACGGAAGAGCAGAAGAAGACGTACCTGCCGCCGATCGCGAAGGGCGAGATGAAGGCCGCCTACGGCCTCACCGAGCCCAACGCCGGCTCCGACGCTGCCGCTATCCAGTCGCGCGCCGTTCGCAGCGACAAGGGATACGTCATAAACGGCGAGAAGGCCTTCATCTCCGGCGGCGCCGTCGCGGACTACGTGACGATGTTCGCCAAGACGGACCCGACGTCGGGCGCCCGCGGCATCTCCGGCTTCGTCGTCCCTACGACGACGCCCGGCTTCACCGTGGAGCACCTCGACGAGAAGATGGGCGTGCGCGGCGTCGCGACCGCCACGCTCTGCTTCGAGGACTGCACGGTACCGGCGGAGAACCTGCTTGGCGGCAAGGAGAACGAGGGCTTCAAGACCGTCCTCGGTACGCTGAACAGCGTGCGACCCATCGTCGCGGCGCGCGGCCTCGGCCTCGCGGAAGGCGCGATCTCCTACGCGCTCGACTTCGCCCGGCAGCGTGAGGCGTTCGGCGGGCCGATCGCGGACCTGCAGGCGATCCAGTTCATGTTCGCGGACATGGCGATCCAGATCGAGGCAGCGCGAGTGCTGACGTACCAGGCGGCATGGCTCGTCGACCAGGGGCGTTTCCAGCGACAGGACTCGCACATGCTGTCCATCGCCAAGGCCTTCGCTACGGAGACGGCGGTGAAGGTATCGTCGGACGCGTTGCAGGTGCTCGGCGCTCAAGGGTACATGCGCGACCACCCGCTGGAGCGCCACTACCGCGACGCGCGCCAGCTCATGATCGTCGAGGGGACGAGCCAGATCCACCGCGTCATCATCTCGCGCGCCCTGCTAAACAGGGACCTGGTTTACCCCTGATCGGCAGAGATAAGGGTTTCCCGATCTTGACTGCGGCCCCGGTCAGGGGTTATGATTAGCTTCAGAAACAAGCGCCGCACTGAGGAGAGATGACCCATATGGGTGGCGCCGCTTCAACTGAATACTGAGCAGAGGCACCGGCGTAGGCGTCCGGTGCTTTTTGGTACCCGTCCCTCAACGAAGGAGAGCAGAGATGAATTCCAGCCTCATCGGCAAGATCGAAAAGGCAAAGCGCTACTCCGAGGAGCGACACCGCCTTCGCTTCAAGAGCTTCGACGTCGATT
>JBGQNJ010000149.1:0-4345 GCA_041501065.1 Dehalococcoidia bacterium | reverse complement strand
CCATCATCTCTTCTCCTTGCGCTTGGTTGTTCCAGCGCGGTCACTTGCGGTCACTCCCTGAGCGGGCCGACCGTCATTCCATCGCCGGATGCCTCCGCCTGCGGCATGCCTGCCTCGCCCGCCATTTCGTTCACCTCCTGCGCTCCCTCGGCGAGGAGCCTGTCTTCTTCGCCCTCCGTTAGGATGCTGAGCAGGCGAGAAAACTCGCCGGCGTGGACGCGCTCCTCGTCCGCGATGTCCAGGAGCACGCGCTTCGCGAGGGGGTTGTCCGTCGCCTCAGCGTGGGCGGTATAGATATGGATGGCCTCCTCCTCCGCCGCCAGGTCCAGCCTGATGGCGCGGATCAGCTCGCCCAGGCTCAGTGAGCGGTCGGGAATCTTACCTCGGAACGGATCAACGAAATCGGGCATCTTGTCCTCCTTTTAGCGATAATGACGTGTCGTTGCCGACTAAGCACGCCTCTTCGACGAAGCCACCGGCTCCGGCCCTCCAGCCACCAAACGGCCGAGGTCCTGTTTCGCCTCCAGTATCTCCTTCCACGGGTCGCCGGTTTTCGCCAGGCGATCCGGCACGTTGAGGATCGTGAAGTCCGTAGGGTAGACCTTGTCCAGCTCCTCCCAGGTCAGCGGCATGGAGACGCTCGCCTCAGGCGAGGGTCGCGGCGAATACGCGGAGGCGAGCGTCTTGCCGCGCGAGTTCTGATTGTGATCGAAGAAGACCTTCCCCTTGCGCTTGCGCACCGACCATTCCATCGTGATGTCCTGTGGGTGCTCCCGCATCAGGAAACGACCCACGGTGCCGGCGGCGGCGCGCACGGTCTCGTAATCGGAGTGGCGCAAGATTGGCACGTAGACGTGCAGCCCTGTCCTGCCGGACGTCTTCACGAACACTGACAGCGACAGCGAGCCCAGCGCCTCGCGCAGCCAGTGCGCGACCTCCCGCGTCTTGACGAAAGCCGCTCGGTTGAGCTCCGGCTCCGCGCCCTCCTTCTCCTCGCCCGAGTAAAGATACGGGTCGAGGTCGAAGACGATGTAGTCCGGGTAGTTCAGCGCCGAACGCTGGATGTTCTCCAGCGAGCCACTGAACTCGGTCGTCAGATGCCGGCCGTCAGGCTTCGGGTCGATGTGCGAGTACCAGGTGTGCAGCTCGATGTCGGCTATCTGCCCGAGCCACAGGAGCGTCGGCAGGTTATTGCAGAGAAGGTACTCCTGGTCGCCCTCCGTTTCGGAGAAAAGCACCACCCTCTCGACGAACGCCGGCAGGGTGCCGACCCAGTGCTTCTGGAAGAAGCTCTCGCCGTCGATTCCGCCCGGGAAGCGCTTGAGCGTCAGCGGCCGGTCTTTCAAATGCGGCAGCAGCCACGGCGACACCTTGGTCAGGTAGACGAGGAGGTCCAGCTTCGTGAGCGCTCGCTGCCTGCCACGAGCCGGCCATAGCGCCTTGTCGAGATTCGAAAGCGATATGCGATGCCCCTCGACCCTCAATGTAAGCTTGTCCTTCGCCGTCGAAAGCTGCTCCAGCGTCGCGTCGACATCCTCCTTGCGACCCGGTGTCTCCGCGGCCTGAGCGTCGTCATTGCTGCTCCTCTTGCCGCCGGCGGGCGGGGGCACCGCCTCGACGCGCTCGACCTCCTTCGGTGACTTGTCCCCGCGAAGGCGCAGGAATACAGGCACACGCAGGCGGCCATCGCTCGTCCGCTGCGCGAACTTCACCTCCGCGACGAGCTCCGGCTTGACCCACGTCGCTTCCGCGCGGCCGCTGACGTCGCCGCCGAAGGGCGAGCGTTCCGTTCCCAGGCCGTCCAGCCGCTTTCGCAGCTCCTTCAGCGTGCGGTCGTCGAATCCCGTGCCGACGTGGCCGGCGTAGCGCAGCTTCCCGTGCTCGTCGTACTGGCCGAGGATGAGCGCCCCGAAGGTGTCGCTGCGCGCGCCCATGCCGCGGCTGTAGCCCCCGACGATGAACTCGTCACTCAGCGTCGCCTTCACCTTCAGCCACAGATGCGACCGCTCGCCGGAGCGATAGGCGCTGTCCCGCCTCTTGGCCATCACACCCTCCAGGCCGTGCTCGACCGCCGCCTCGTACGCGGCCTCGCCGTCCTCCTCGAACTGGTCGATCAGCCGGACCCGCTGGCTGGGAACGAGCGTGCGTTCGAGCAGGCTTCGACGCTCCTCGAAGGGCACGGCGCGGAGGTCGTACCCGTCGACATAGAGGAGGTCGAACACGTAGTAGAGCACGGGCACCTGGACATCGGCTCGACGGATGTCCGCTTCTCCCTGCAGGTTCATCCGCTGCTGCAACCTCTGGAACGACGGCCGTCCTTCGTCGTCCGGCGCAACGACCTCGCCGTCGATTACCATCTGGCCGGGCTGCTCCGTCAGTTCCTCCGCAAGCGACGGGTAGACCCTGGCGACCTCCCTGCCGCCGCGCGAGACAAGCCGCGCCTTCCCGTCCTGGACGAAAGCGATAGCCCGCAGGCCGTCCAGCTTCGGCTCGAAGACCCAGTCAGGGTGCGAGAAGGGCGCCTTCGCGAGGGTTGCCAGCATCGGCGCCAGCGTGCGCGGAAACGCGGCCTTGCGGGCGTTCGGCAGGTCTTTCGGCGAGGTCGACTGCGCGCCGCGACCTTTCGCTGCCGGCTTGCCGTCGGCCTTCAGGTCCTCCACCGTCATGCCCGAGACCACGGAGCGGTTCTCCTTGAGGACGTCGCGCACGGGCGTATCGTCGCGATGCTTGATGAGGAGCCAGTCCTTCTCGCCGCGCCTGGACTTGACCAGCGTCCAGGAGCCTTTCAGCTTCTCGCCGTCGAGGACGAAGCTGAGCTTCCCTTCGCTCAGCCCGCGGCGCATACGCTCTTCACCTTCCGAACGCTCGAACGTGCGATGCCCGTCCTCTTCCGGGGCGTAGCGCCCGCGGTCCCAGACGATGACCTCGCCGCCGCCGTACTCGCCCTCCGGTATCACCCCCTCGAACCCGCCGTAGTCGATCGGGTGGTCCTCCACCATCATCGCCAGATGCTTCTCGTTCGGGTCCAGCGACGGCCCTTTCGGCACTGCCCACGACTTCAGGACGCCGTTTACCTCCAGTCGCAGGTCATAGTGGAGGCGGCTCGCCGCATGCTTGTGCACGACGAAGTGA
Source organism: Dehalococcoidia bacterium (assembly GCA_041501065.1). Lineage (GTDB taxonomy): Bacteria > Chloroflexota > Dehalococcoidia > DSTF01 > JALHUB01 > JALHUB01. The sequence goes on along the minus strand of JBGQNJ010000149.1, from coordinate 1,213 downwards.
AGCGGCCCTTTGGCCCGTCGCTTCCTTGCCGGCGGCTCGCTGGTCTTCTCCAGGCGCCGCTTCCTCGCGTATTCCGTGAGCATCGTTGCTTCCCCGGGGCTTAGCCGGCCTTGCGGCGCTCGCCCGCCTGCCGGTAGGCACTGTGTCGCGATTCCTCCGGCCGGCGCTTCTTCGCCGCCTCGACGCTTTCGCGCAGCGCCGCCATGAGGTCGATCACCTTACCCGCCGGCGCCGGCGGCGGGACAATCTCCTGGCCCTTCTGCTTCGCCTCGATCAGCTCCATCAGCGCCTGGCGGTATTCATCGTGGTATTTCGTCGGGTCGAACCGTTCCGACAGCACGTCGACGAGCGTCGTGGCCATCTCCATCTCACGCTCGGAGACGCGCACCTCCGAATTCTCGACGCCCTTTTCGACGCGGATCTCGTCCGGGTAGTAGAGCGTCTCCAGGACCAGGGTTCCGTCCTGAGGGCGCAGCGCACAGAGCTGCTCCTTGTTGCGGATGGCGATCTTCGCGAGACCGACCAGTCTCTTCTCTTCCAGCACGCGCATGAGGAGCGCGTAGGCTTTCGCGCCCTCCTGTTTGGGCTCCAGGTAATAGCCCTTCTCGTAGTAGATCGGGTCGATCTCCTGCGAGCGGACGAATGCCGAAAGCTCGATCGTGTGCTTGCTGGGCAGGGGCAGCTTGTCGAAGTCCTCGTCGCTGAGGACGATGTACCCGTCCTTGGCGTACTCGTAGCCGCGCGCGACCTCGTCCCACTCGACGGCGCGTTCGTGGTAGGGACACCAGCGCAACTGCTTCAGCCGGTTGCCGCACTCCTCGTGCAGCAGGTGGAAAGAGATGTCCTTGTCTTGAGTGGCGGCAAACAGGTTCACCGGGATGCTCACCATCCCAAAGCTGATTGTGCCGCTCCATATTGAACGGGGCATTGCCGGCCCCCTTTCTCTTGGCTCGCCCGGCCTACATGCCGGCGGCCGGAAAAGAGAAGGCCGAGAGATCCTCCTCTCGACCCTCCCCACTTATATTAGAAGGTGAACCAGCCGGTCCCGGCCCCGGGCAGTCAGCTCCCTCTCGTGCCCGCTCTCCCTAGTTGTGTGCCGGTTGCGACTCTCCTTGACGCTCCGGGAGCGGCTGGTTCGCCTTGTTCCCTTCAGTAAGGCCTACAACTCCATGGCCCTAGGATCAATTTACCCGGCGGTCATGTAAAGCGTGTG
>JBGQNJ010000148.1:0-4356 GCA_041501065.1 Dehalococcoidia bacterium | reverse complement strand
GGCGCCCGCGTCTTCAGCATCAGCGTCGATAGCCGCTGGGCGCTCAAGGCCTGGAAAGAGGCGATGGGCTTCAAGCACACCCTTCTCTCCGACACGAAGGGCGAGGTGGCGCGCCTTTACGGCTGCTGGAACGAAGAGCTGGGGCTGGCGGAGCGCCTCACCGTCGTCATCGACAAGGACGGCGTGATCCGCTACACGACGCGCAGCGAGCTACTGAAGGCGCGCGACCATCGCGAGGCGCTCGCCGCCATCGGTTAGCGGGAACGCGTCGCGCCCGAACCAGGAGCAGGGATGGAAGAAAAAGACCCGCACTATTGCTTCGGCTGCAGCAAGCATAACCCTGTGGGGCTGCATCTCTCGTTCCGGATGGAAGACGGCGAGGTGAAGGCAGCCTTCGCGCCGCAGGCGGAGCACCAGGGCTGGCCGGGCTTCGTGCACGGCGGCCTCGTCGCCACGATGCTGGACGAGGCGATGGGCTGGGTGACGATGGGCCACGGGATATGGGCGGTCACCGGCAAGATAAACGTTCGCTACCGTCAGCCGGTGCCCCTCTTCCAGCCATTGACGGTCGTGGGGATAATCGAGAAGAACCGCGGACGCTGGATTCTGGTCCGCGCCGAAGTGCGCTCGGCGGAAGGCGTCGTGTTATCGGAGGCGGACGCGATATTCATGCGCGTGTCGGGCGACCGGCAGGCCGAGCTCGAAGAGATCTACCGCGGCATGACATTTGAAGACGTTGCCAGGCCGCTCTAAATGGGCCGGATAATCCTCTACACGGGAAAGGGAGGCGTCGGCAAGACGACTGTCTCCGCCGCCACGGCCCTGCGCGCCGCCGAAATGGGGTATCGCACTGTTGTCCTCAGCACGGACGCGGCGCACAGCCTGGCCGACTCTTTCGACGCGCCTCTCGGCCCCGAGCCAACACAGGTCGCCGACAACCTCTGGGCGCAGGAAAGCGACGTCTACTTCAACATCAAGAAGTGGTGGGGGATCGTCCAGGAGTGGCTGACGGCGCTCCTCGTCTGGCAGGGCATGCGCGAGATGGAGGCGGAAGAAGTTGCGGTACTGCCCGGCATGGAAGAGCTGGCGAACCTCCTCTGGATCACACGTAACTACGAGAGCGGCAACTTCGACATCGTCATCGTCGACTGCGCGCCCACGGGCCAGGCGCTAACCCTGCTGAGCTTCCCCGAAGCGGCGCGCTGGTGGGTGGACAAGGTGCTGCCGGTAGAACGACGACTGGCGAAGATTGCCGGGCCGGTGGTCCGCGGGCTAACGGGCATGCCGGTGCCGAACAAGCGCGTCTTCGACGCGGCGGAGGAACTGGCAAGCCGCCTGGCTGAGCTGCACGACCTCCTCTCCGATCGCGAGGTCTCGACGGTGCGGCTGGTCGTCAACCCCGAGAAGATGGTCATCAAGGAGGCGCAACGCAGCTTCACCTACCTCAACCTCTACGGCTATGTCACCGACGCCGTGGTCTGCAACCGGCTGCTGCCCAAGGCCGTCGCCGATAGCTACTTCGCGCGCTGGCAGACGGCGCAGCGGCGGTACCGTCGCCAGATCGAGGAGGCTTTCTCGCCGCTGCCCGTGCTCACGGCGCCGCTCCTAGAGCACGAAGTCGTCGGGATCGAGGGACTGCGCGACCTGGCGCAACGCCTCTTCGGCGACGACGACCCGACACAGATCTACTACCCGGCGGTCGCGCAGGAGGTGCGGGCACGGGACGGCGAGTACGTGCTCAGCCTCGGCATGCCGTTCGTCGAACGGGAAGCGATATCGCTGTCGCAGCGCGACGACGAGTTGTCCATTAAGGTCGGCACGTACAAGCGCCAGGTGCTGCTGCCGCGGGCGCTGGCGGGGCGTCACGCCGTATCGGCGAAGATGGACGGCGACCGCCTGACGATCGCCTTCGCGCGGACCGAGTAACACCGCCTCCACATCCCGGGCGGGCACGGGGGCCCGCCCCTACGATGGGCTGATTCCACCTGCCCCTACCTCAACAGCCAGCCGCCGTCTTCGAATCCCGCTTCCGCCGTCGGACAGAGCAGCGACGACGCGCCGGCGCGCCTTATCGTGTAGTGGAGGTGCGGCGCGTCGCTGTAGCCGCTATCGCCGCTAAGGCCGATGACGTCGCCGCGCTTCACCGTCCATCGCGCGACCGGCGTGAAGACGCGGAAGTCGCGCATCGGCGCGAAGAGCGTCGCGTAGTCGGATTCGGGGCCGTAATCGCCGAGGAACGCCGACGGACCGACGGCGGCGACGGTCAGCGCCGGGTCCAGGTGACCGTAATCCGTGACGAAGGCGCCGTTCTCCACGGTGACGAACACGCCCTTGCCGCCGCTTAGTCCATGGAACGGCGCCACGGGGGCGCGCGACCGGTCAGGGTTGCCCATGTACGGCTCACGGGCGGCAGCGTAGTAGTCGAAGGCGTTGGTGACGGTGACGACGTTCAGCGTCGCCGTGCCGTCCATCGTCGCGCGGACGGGCGTTCCCATCGGCACATACCAGTCGACCGCCGGCTGCCCCTCGTACTCGACGTGGACGCGACAGTCCCAGCCGCTGCTGTTCGCGCGCTCGGGGTCGCCTGACGGCTGATCGTCGCTGCTGTACGACGACGCGTCAGGGCCGGCGCCCCAGGCGATGCTCCGCTGCGGCGATTGGCCGGCGACCATACCCAGCTTCGTGGACGGGTCGATGGGGAAACCGCGCGGCTCGGTCGTGTCGGCGACCGCTGTCGGAGCGGCCGTCGCTGTCGCTGAGGGCGACGGCGATGGCGACAGCGCCAACGTCGCCGATGGCGTCGCGGTGGGCTCGCGGCCGCTGCCCCCGCAGGCCGCCGGCATCGACAACGCGACGATCAGAATCAGCAGCGCCGCCCTTCGTCGGTCCACTCGTCGCTCCCATCAAAGGTTATGTCGAGCATAGCGCACCGGGGCTGCGCTCAGCAAAGGCCCGTCGACGCCCACAAATAGGGGACTCCGCGAACAGACTCGGGAACGTCGCCGGTCGATAATATGAGGCGATGAACGGATTCGGCGTGGGCGCAGCAGTGGCCGTGGGCATCGAGATCGGGGCGACGATAGTCAGCCCTGACCTCGATTTCGTCTACGTCCTCATGCTGATGCTGCTCTACGGGATGTTTACCGGCTACATTTTCGCCATCTGGCGGATAGCGTTGAGCGGCGTTCGTCTCCCCTCCTTCGCCGGAGGCGGGCTTCGCTCGTCCGCTACCGTCTTCCGATTCCTCCGCACCCTCTTTTCGCGCGGTAGATCGCCTTGACAGGATGACACCCGTCTCCTAGTCTAAAAACAGCGTTGTCCGGCCGTTTCGGGCGGCGCCGTGTTCACTGAGGCAGCCGATGCGACGGTTCACCAGGGGGCTTGCGGCAATCGGGCTCTGCGCGGCGCTCTTGGCCGCTCTCCCCGCCCGCGCGCAGTCGCCGGTAAGCCTCGACGTAACGCAGGTCATATCCGCCGCCTACCCCGAAGTAATCGCCGTGGTCAGCGTGCACGACGCGACGGGCGCGCCTGTCAGCGGGCTCGCGACGGCGAACTTCGCAGTCTCCGACGACAGCGGCCCCGTGCCGGTCGTCGGCGCGCAGGCCGCCGTCAACGCCGACGTCGGTCTCGCCGTCGTGCTCGTCATGGACACCAGCGGCAGCATGGCGGGCGCCCCGCTGGCCCTCACGGAAGAGGCGGCGGTCCGCTTCGTCGACAGCCTGCTGCCCAGGGACGGCGCCATCGTTATCTCCTTCGCCGACGGCGTGAGCGCGCCCAGCCCGCTAACGGCCGACAAGCAGGCGCTGGCGGCGACGCTGCACGGCCTCCAGGCGGTCGGCTCAACCGCGTTATACGATGCCGTGGTGGCCGGCGCGCAGGCGGCGAAGGCGGCGCCCCTGCCGCGCAAGGTCGTGGTGCTGCTGACCGACGGGCAGGAGTCCGGCAACCGCAGCGCCGCGACCATGGAGCAATCGCTCAGTGAGGCCGCGGCCGCCGGCGTCCCCTTCTTCGCCATCGGCGTCGGCGAAGACATCAACCTCCCCTACCTGCAAGACCTGGCGACGCGCTCCGGTGGGCAGTTCCTGGCCGCGCCCGCGCCCGCCGACATACCCGCCGTCTACGACCGCATCGGCATCATGCTGCGCTCGCAGTACCTGGTGCGTATGACGCTGGCGGCTCCGGCGGACGGCGGCACGTCGGAGCTGAAGCTGACGGCGACCGCGGGCGGCGCCTCGGCGAGCGGCAGCGCGCGCTTCGCCCGGCCCGGCGTGCCATCGACGCCAACGTTGACGCCCAGGCCAACGCCCCAAGCGACGGCATCGACCGGCGATGGCGGCGGGTCAAGCCCTGTCCTTT
>JBGQNJ010000147.1:0-4377 GCA_041501065.1 Dehalococcoidia bacterium | reverse complement strand
GTCGCCGCCGAAGCCCGCGAGGAGGTCGTATGCCGTCAGCCCGAGCCTCAGTTTCAGGCGACCGTCGCGGCCGCCGGCGTAGACAGGCAGAAAGAAAGGCGCCGGCTCGACGAGATGCGGCGCTATCTTCAGCAGCACCCCGCGTTCCCGCAGCGACTCGCGTACCAGGCGCACGTGGCGCCCCTTCAGGTAGCGCAGGCCACCGTGAACGAGCTTCGACGAGCGACTGCTCGTGCCGGACGCGAAGTCCCCCTTCTCTATTAGCGCCACCGACAGACCACGCAACACCGCGTCCCGCGCGATCGCCGCGCCCGTTATGCCGCCGCCGATGATCAGCAGGTCGAAGGTCTCTTTCGCCAGCCGGGTGATTCTCTCGTTTCGGTTCTGCTCGGCTGGCGAGGCCGGAGCGGGCTTGCGCCTGAAGCTAAACATCCTGCGTCTCCTCGCTTGAAATGAGCTTCGCGGGGTTCATGACACCCTGCGGGTCGAATGCCTGCTTGAGCGCGCGCAGCACCTTCATGCCGCCTTCGCCCAGGTAGTCGGGCAGCCAGCGACGATGCTCGGTGCCGATGCCGTGGTGATGGCTGAGCGCGCCGCCGCCCTCGATGATCGCGCGACTGGCGGCGTCCTTGACCTCCTGCCACTGCTCCAGCTCGCGGCCCTCGTGCTGTCGCGCCAGGAACGTGTAGTAGACAGATGCGCCGTGCGTATACGCGTGCGAGAGATGTGCCGTCACCAGCCCGCGGTCTCCCATGGCGTTCTGCATCGCGTCTCTGACCGAACGATAAAGCTTCAGGTAGTTGGACCAGGTTGTCGCCGTCTCTAAGGTATCGACCATAATCGCGTGGTCGAGCAGCACGTCCCGTAGGTAGGGCGCCTCGAAGCGCGAGCGCCGCCAGGCCTCGCCGGGGCCGGCGCCCAGCGACTGCCCGCCGTGTCGCCCCAGTATCGCCTCAGCACGCTGCCAGGAGAAGCGCACCTCATCCTCGTCGCCGTCGAACCCGACGATGCAGAGCGACATTGTCATGCCCTCCGCGCCGGCCTGCATCAGCGCCGTCGCCTCACTCTCCGGCTCGTCGGATAGGCGTAGAGCGGCCGGCCGCAGCCCTGTCTGCAACATCTCCCGCGACGCCTCCGTGCCCTCCTCGAAGCTCGGCATGAGGTATGCGCGGTAGTCGCTCTGCTGCGGCAGCGGCGCCAGGCGCAGCGTCGCCCTCGTTATGACGCCCAGCGCGCCTTCGGAGCCGGCGATGATCTGGTTCAGGTCCGGCCCGGCTGCGGCGGCGGGCACAGCCGGCGTGTCGATTGCGCCGCCCGGGAAGAGCATGCGCACGCTCTCGACGTTGTCCTCGATCTTCCCGTAGCGCGTCGAGTTCTGGCCCGCCGAGCGCGTGGCAATCCAGCCGCCGAGCGTCGAGTACTCGAAAGACTGCGGGAAGTGGCCGAGGGTGAAGCCGGCGGCGTTGAGCCGCGCCTCCAGCGCCGGCCCGAAAATGCCCGCCTCGACCGTCGCAAGCCCCGACGTGCCGTCGATGTCGAGCACGCGGTCCATGTGCGCCAGGTCCAGCGTCACCGCCAGCCCGTCGCCTGCCGGCTCGACGCCGCCGACGACGCTCGTCCCGCCGCCGAAGGGTATGACCGCTATGCCTGCGCGCACCGCCGCCTCCAACACCGCCGCTACCTGTGCGCCGCTCTCCGCGTAGACGACGGCATCGACGGGGCGCGTGATCTCGCCGCGCCGTATGCGCACGAGGTCGCGATACCCCTTGCCGAGGCTGTGTACTGCGCGGCCCGCGCTCTCTAGGGCGACGGCATTCTCGCCGGCGGCCCGTCGCAGCGCAGCCACGACACCCGCATCTAGCCGCGACGGCGCCAGCCTTATGTCATCGACGGATTGCAGCCGTGGACTCTCGCCGGCGCCCCCAAGACGTTGCTCGACGAACGACCAGAACCGTTCGGGGTCGGCGAGGGCGAAGCTCTTGCTCTCATCGCCCCACCCCCACCACTTCGTGGGCATGCGCGCCCCCTGTCGCAGAATCGGCGAATGCAGATATCGTAATGGATTCTATCACGTCGCGCGACATGAGGCTGCCGCGGTGGACGCTGATCAAGGACCCGTGACGCTTCCGGCGGCTACACTGCGACCGAGTGCGGGTAGTACGGACAGGCGCTCAGGTCTGTCGGCGAGGCCGGTGTTGCCTGAATCCACTCCATGCGCACGCTATCCAGCCGCTCGCCGACGATCTCGATTGCTTCCTCGCGGGTTTCGCCGATGCCCTGGTCGCGGGCCATGTTCAGTTGCCTTATCTGCGACACGTCGTGGCCGGTGAGCCGCGCAGCGGACGCGTCGGCTGCCGCCGCGTCCTTGCTGGCGAGCAACAGCCAGGAGCCGACGCGCTCCTTCACGTCGATGGTCTTGCCGCCCGCGCCGTTGGCCCCAAGCGCGGGTCCGTCGCCCTCGATGCCGATCGATGCGTCGATTATCGCCAGGTCCGGCGTCACACCCTTCACGATGTCCAGGAAGACCTGTTCGATGCTGGCGTTCGTGCCGTGGAGGACGATCCGCGGCTGCGACCCGTCAGGCTTTGCGCCATACTTCGCCAGCGGCGTTGTTCCGATGAAGGACTTCATCGAGAGCGTCAACTGCGCCCACTGGTGCGTCTTTAGCACCGGTATCGAGATGATGCGGTCCGCGCGGGCGACAAGGCTGGAGACCGATATCTTCTCCAGGCTCGTCCGCGACGGGACGTCCACCCACTCCGGCGAGTCCGCGTCCAGGCAGGCGAGCGTCACCTTCCCCTTGTACGCCGACGTGAGCCGCTGCGCCTCGGCAGCCATGTTCGTCGAGCGGTCCAGCGTCATGATCTTGTCCCACTCCCAGCTCGGCATCTGCGTCCCGTCGCCGATGATCACTTCCGCCGCGCCTGCCTTCAGGCACTCCTCTGCGACGGCGAAAAGTATCTCCGGCTTGGTGCACTCGCCTGTAGCGATTGCGTCGCGTCCCTTGGATTGCCAGCCGATGGTCACGAAGTTGGGCTTGATGAAAACCGTCTGGCCCTCGCCGACGACCGAGCCAATGCCGCCGACAGCGTCGACGGCGTCACGCGCCATAGCCCGCAGGTCGCCGCCCTTGATTATGGCAACCTTTGTCAGGGGGTTGGAAGTGGGCGTGGTCGACATCGATTCGCCGCCTCCGCAGTCCGCGAGCAGCGGCGACGCGCCCAGCACGATGGCAGCGCCCGCTCCGATACGCAAGAAATCACGCCGGTCAATTCTCTGCATCGTCGTCTCCTTGAGAGCGGGGTAAGGGTATGCCTGCCTTGGATGCTATTTCCGACCCCTCTTTTCTGTCAACGCTGTCCCTCGCGACGCTCGCTCGCCTGTCGCCGCCGACCACTGTAGAATTGGCGAAGGCTCGCATCAGCTCGGAGGAATACCATGCCCTTTGCGTCCGTCAGCGGCGTCAGGCTCTACTACGAGCGCCACGGCGACGCCGGCGACCCGCTGGTCTTCGTCCACGGCTACACCGGCGACATCACGGACTGGCGGCTGCAGCTACCGGAGTTCGAGCGCGACTATCGCGTCCTCGTCATGGATTTGCGCGGACACGGCCGCTCCGAGGCGCCTGTCGACCGCCACGCCTACACTGTCGCCCTCATGACGGCCGACGTCGAGGCACTGATCGACGAGGCGGGCTTCGCGCGCTACCACCTGGTCGGTCACTCTATGGGCGGCGCCATCGTCCAGGAGATCGCCCTGCGCTCGCCGCAGAGGCTGCTGTCGCTGACGCTGGAGGATACCGCCCTCAAGTTTGACCTGCCGGCGAACGACGCCATGTTCGAGTTTCGCGCGAAGAGGCTGCAACTCGCTCAGACAGACGGCATGGCCGCGGCGGCCGCGCTGAAGCTGCCGTGGACTCCGCCGCACATGCCGCCGGAGCGACTGCAAGAGGTAGACAAACGCCTGGCACGCATGTCCGCCGACGCCTTCATCGGTGCCGCGCACGGCCTTGTCGATTGGGAGGGCGCTACCGGGCGCGCTTCGTCGATTACCACGCCGACGCTCGTGATTTGCGGCGACCTCGACGCGCCGGCCCTCGTCGAAGCGTCTCGCCACCTCGCGGAGCTATTGCCGAACGCGTCGCTGGAGGTTATCCCGGAGGCTTCGCACTCGCCGCAGTGGGAAAGGCCGGAGATCTTCAACCGCGCCCTGCGGCGGCACCTGGAGGCGAACCGACCCTAGCTGCGCACCCTGAAGCCCATTTGCGCGGCAAGCCCCTCCGGCTCAGTGGTTGGAAGCATGCAGTGATAGTCTTCGCAGACGAAGGCCGTCGGCTGCCCGTCCATAGGTACCCTGCCTTCCAGCAGCGGTGAGGGC
>JBGQNJ010000146.1:0-4387 GCA_041501065.1 Dehalococcoidia bacterium | reverse complement strand
GATCTTGAGCATCGTCATCGTCTCGCGCAGCATGGTCCGAAACTCGCGCACGGGCACGTCGCTGCCGCGGACGGCGCGCAGAGCCGAGCGGAGGAAGTTGACCATCGTCACGCCGGGAATGGCCCGCGGATACTGGAAAGCAAGGAACAGGCCGCGTCGGGCCCTTTCGTCGGGGCTGAGGGCTGTGACGTCTTCGCCCTTGAACAGCACGCGACCCTTCGTGACCTGGTAGCGCGGGTGGCCCATGATAGCATTGGCGAGGGTGCTCTTGCCCGACGCGTTGGGCCCCATGATGGCATGGACTTCGCCGCGGTCGACGACAAGGTCCAGCCCCTTGACGATCTCCTTGCCTTCGACGCTGACGTGCAGGTTTTTGGTCTGGAATAGCGGCCCTTTCACACTCGCATCCTTTCGCTTCCCCGCCCGAGAAAGGCTTTCTGCCTATTCAAACTATAGGATGCGCTTAAGCTGGTTGTCAAGGCTTAATGGCTTTTTATGCTGGTTTTGCACGAAAACGCCACGACCAGGAGCGCAGCTCGCAAAGGATAGAGAAAGGCCGCAGGACAGTCGAAGCTGCCCCGCGGCCCGCTGCTCTCAGGAGACTGGCTCGGGCTATTGCGCCCTGGACTCCATGATCTCTGCCAGTGACTGCACGTCTACCGGCGACGCCTGGTCCGAAGGCATCATCGTCATCGCCATCAGAACGACGTCACCCTTCTTGAATACGTACATGTCGAAGGAAAGCGCCGTCGGGAAGCCTTCGATTCCCTCCTGCGCCAGGTTGCCCAGACCCTCGACGAGGCCGCTCATGTCCATCACCATGTGCATGCTCATGCCGCCATCGCCGAGGCTGATTGTGTCCACGCTGAGCTCTTTGAACTCGATACCCATCATGGACGAGCCGCCCATGGCGTTCTGAATGTCCTCGGTGGTCATCTTGTCGAGCTGGGCGAGCTGCGAATCGAACTCATCGAGGGCCGCGGGAGGCATGGCCATCGCCGCGGAGACGATTGTCGGCGTCATCTGCGACATGTTGGGGTCACCTTCCGAGAAGGTGCGCATTGCCATCTTGGCCTCGCCCTGCGGCATCGTCATGCTGAAGCCTGTGTCACCGCCGACGCTGGCGAAGGTGGTCGGCAGGTCGGTGTCCGCGATGAGCAGGTTTGCGAGCTCCGGGTCTGCCGCCTCAGGGGAGCCGGTCTGGCTCTCTCCGCCGAACATTCCTCCGGTGAGGAAGCTCAGCGATTCCAGGGCGCCCGCGGAGTCTCCGCCGTCGGCCTGTTTCGTTGCGACCGCCTCTTCCGTGACCTCCTTGGTGGGCGCGGCCTTCGTCGCTGCGGCCTTGGTCGCGGCCGGGGTCTTGTCATTCTGGACCTTGTCGGATGTCGACTCTTTGTCCGAGCCGCAGGCCACGGCGAGGACGATGAGCAGCATGCCGAGGATTATGGCGAGCTTTTTGATCATCTGGCGTCTCCTTTCACGCGGCTGCACGGGACTCCCGCGAGTCCGAAGAATTGTGACAGCCGTAGAGATAGTCGTCAACAACGGGGAGAACCCGCAGTCTGCCGGGAGGTAGAGACAGCGGAGCGGCCGAGCGTGGCCGCTCCTGGGCGTTAGCGCTTCTTCGTCGCCGAGATGTAGGCGCTGAAGAGGTTGCTGTCGGGGGCTGTGCCCTCCTTCGGCTCCAGGCGCACGTCCTCAAAGCCGGCGGAGCGCAGCTTCGACGCGTAGTCGGCCTCCGTGAGGGCGCCGGCGATGCACGCCGTCCAGCTCGCCAGGTCGCTGCGCTCCTGCTCCGTCGGCTCGCGCGCGAAGACGATGTCCGACGCCCGCAGCCGCCCGCCGGGCTTGAGCACGCGCTGGGTCTCGCGGAAGACGGCGTCCTTGTCGGGCGAGAGGTTGATGACGCAGTTGGAGATGATGACGTCGAACGAGTCGTCGGCGAAGGGCATGTCCTCCATCTCACCCAGGCGGAAGCGCACGTTCTCGACCCCGATGCGGCCGGCGTTGCGACGCGCTAGCTGGATCATATCCGCGCTCATGTCGAGGCCGACGACTTTCCCCTTCGGCCCTACCTTCTGCGCCGAGAGGAAGCAGTCGAGGCCACCGCCGCTACCCAGGTCGAGCACCGACTCGCCCTCGTCCAGGCCGGCGATCGCCGTCGGGTTGCCACAGCCGAGCGACGTGAGCACGTCCTCCGGCAGGTCGCGTAGCTCCTCAGCGGAGTACAGCGCCTGGGTGACGTTAGCGTCGGCGAGGACGTCGGTCTCGCCGCAGCAGGAGCAGCTCGACGCTTCGTCGACGGCCGGTTGCGGGGTGCCGCAGCATGATGATGCGCCCGTCTCCTGGAGCGCGGCCAGGCGTCGCTGGGCGTGGCGGCTATAGCGGCTCAGGACCGCGCGCTTGATGTCTTCGGAGTTGTTCCCGGTCATGGTAGTCTCCTTTCGGCCTCGTGGATCGATTCGTTATCACTATCGATGATGTAGCGCGTTTGCCCGAGGTCAGCGCATCCGCTCCCAGGCCTTCGCCGTCGCGAGATACGCCTCTTTGCCCCTGTCGGTGAGCCGGCAGACGTGGCGCTTCTCCCCCTCGACGACCTCCTGGCGACAATCGAGGTAGCCGCCCTCGACCAGCTCGCGCACGGCCGGGTAGACCATGGCCTCTCGGTTCAGGACCGCCCGTCCGACATCTCGTGAAGTAGTCATTTCCTGGCTCCTTTCGCTGCCGGAGTGCAGCATTTCGCCGCCGTTGCCGGTCTTCGCGACGGCTTCAGGGCGGCGTCAACGGCGCGGTTCAACGGCCCCAGCATGTGCTGCCAGGCGGTCGCGGCCGCGCGATATGCTTCCTCGCCCTTGTCCGTGAGACGGCAGACCTTCCGCGTCCGACCGGCGACGACCTCGTCGTTGCAGTCGACGTAGCCGCCGTCGACCATCTCGCGTAGTGCGGGGTAGATCATGGCATCGGTGGGTTCGCAGCAGCCGCCGCAGGCGTCGCGGATGGTATGGGCGAGCTCGTAGCCGTGCATGGGGCGTTGGTGGAGAGCGAAGAGGAGGAAGAACCGCTGCACACTGCGGTTGATGAGCATCTCCCAGTAGCTATTGCTTCCTGCTTCCACGTCTTCCTTCTTCCGATGTTCGATACCTAGCCCTGCTAGATATATAGCCTAGCTATATATTGGGGACTTGTCAAGGGGGTGTTTAGCCTTTTTTCGCGAATTTTCGCGAAGTGCCTCGACGGAAGGTTAGATGATGGCGGCCTGGCGGAGGTCGGCGATTTCGTCGTCGCTGAAGGCGAGGAGCTCGCGCAGCACCGCGTCGGTGTGTTCGCCGAGCGCCGGCGACGCGCCGCGAATGCCCCCGGGCGTCCTCGATAGCTTGACCGGCGTGTCGGGCAGCGGCAGCCTGCCGATGATCGGATGCTCCACCTCGACAAGCATCCCCCGCGCCTTGACCTGCGGCTGCTCTGCCGCCTGAGCGATGTTGTTCAGCGGCCCGCAGGGCAGGCCTATGGCGTCGAACTCGCGCAGCCACTCCGCCGTCGCCTTCTTCTTCATCGCGTCGATCAACTGCGGCTCCAGCTTGTCGTGGTGCTCCGTGCGCAGCGCCGGCGTATCGAAGCGCGGGTCGTCGATGAGGTCGTGGCGGCCGATGGTCGCGCAGTACAGCTCCCACTGGTTCTCGATGCCCCAGCTCAGCGCGAGGACGATGTAGCCGTCCTTCGTCGGGAACGCCTGGAAGGGCGTCGCCACGGGATGACGCGTCCCCAACGGCTTCGGCACCTCGCCGGTGGCGAAGTAGCGGACGAAGGCATTCTCCAGGATCGATATCTGGCAGTCCAGCATCGACACGTCGACCATCTGGCCGCGACCGCTCCGCTCGCGCTCCTGGAGCGCCGCCAGCACGCCGATGGCCGTGAACAGTCCGCCCGTTATGTCGCCCAGCGACGCGCCGGGCCGCACGGGCGGGCCGTCGGGCTCGCCGGTGATGCTCATGATGCCGCCCATGCCCTGCACGACGACGTCCAGCGCCGGCCGGAAGCGGTCGGGGCCCGTCTGGCCGAAGCCGGAGGTCGCGGCGTAGATGAGGCGTGGGTTTCGCTCCGACAGCGTCGAGTAGCCCAAGCCGAGACGCTCCGTCGTGCCGGGCGTAAAGTTCTCCATGACCACGTCGGCCTTCTCAACCAGGCGCAGGAAGACGTCACAGCCGCGCTCCGACTTGAGGTCCAGCGTCAGGCTGCGTTTGCCTCGGTTGACGCTGAAGAAGTAGCAGCTCTCGCCGTTGACGATAGGCGCCGTGTAACGCGCCACGTCGCCGACGCCCGGCCGCTCGACCTTGATGACGTCGGCTCCGAGGTCGCAGAGGACCATGCTGGCGAAGGGGCCGGCGAG
>JBGQNJ010000145.1:0-4392 GCA_041501065.1 Dehalococcoidia bacterium | reverse complement strand
GGCGACGGCGTAGTCCTTATCCTCTTCTCGCAGCGCCCTCGTGGGGACCACCAGTATCTCGTCGGCTACCGAGGCTTCGGAGATGTGGAGCTTGCAGCCACTGACGACGATGCCATCCGGCCGGCGTTCCTTGATGTGGACGTATGTGTCGGGGTCGGGCTGGTCCGCCGGCCGCAACAGTCGGTCGCCCTTCACGTCGGTTTGGGCGCAACAGCCAACGAGGTCCTCCGTCTGGAAGCGGGTGAGCCAGTTCTTGAAGTTCTCGTGGTACTGGGTGGCACCATTGTTCGATTTGTCGGCTTCGTAGGAGACGTTGTAGATCGCGTTGGTGGCGTCGATGCCCATGCAGCGCTGGATACAGCCGCCGACCTTCTGGCAGAGCATGCGCGTCATGTCCTGCTTCTTGTGCAGGTCGTCGGTGTTCTGATGGATGTGGGTGAAGCGACTGATCCGCTGTCCCGTGAGATGGGAAACGGCCGTGCACAGCTCTTCGTTCTCGGGCTTCGCTGCTTCGTCGAAGGTAGTCCCGATGGTATTGAGGCAGTTCATCTGCCGCTCGTCGGTGCGGTCGATGAGCTCACCGTCGTAGTAGATGTTCCGCCGCATCTTACCTAGTCCGTTGATGTACTCTTCTTTGGTTCTCATGTCTCCTCCTTATTGGCTACTTCTTGAGCCAAAGGTGTGCATAGTAAGGCATACACCCCTGATCTGCCCCCATTTACCGTACCACATTCAATGTTAGTCCTGCAGCCATGGAAGGCAGGCGCAGCGCAGCGGAGCCTCTAGCCTTTCGGCGTCTCCGGTTTCTGCACGCCTTCCCCGAAGCCGACCGCCGGCCGCACGATGCGGTCCATCGCGTTGTGATGGCCGTGGAAGCGGAACATCGCGCCTACACCCAGCATCTCCAGGTCGGTGTTCAGCGCCTCTTTGTTCTGCAACATGCCGTGCGGCGGCACCTCCGCCACTTCGTCCGCTATCTTGTCGACGGTCGCTTCTAGCTGGTCGAGCGGCACGGCGAGGCTGACCAGCCCCCAGCGCTCGGCGTCGATGCCGCTGACGCTGCGGCCGGTCATCAGCATGTAGCGCGCGTGCTTCACGCCCATCAGTATCTGCCAGAGGGGCATGCTGCTGACGCCGCCCCAGCGCTGCGCCGGATGCCCGAACTGGGCGTTCTCGGCGGCGACGCTGATGTCGCACAGCATCTGCAAGTAGCAGCCGCCGGCGAGGCAGTGGCCGTGCACCTGCGCTATCGTCGGTTTGGGGAAGTTCCAGATGCGCAGGTAGCGGGCGTCGATGCCGCGGAGGGTCATGAGGGCGTTCTTCATGTCCCAGTGGTCGTGGCCCTTGGGGATGCTCGTGTAGTAGCTGCCGCTGAGGTCGTAGCCGGAGCAGAACGACGGCCCATTGCCCTTGAGGACGACGACGTTAATCGAATCGTCGGCTTCGGCGATGTCGAAGGCGGCGTCGAGGTCGTCCAGAAGCTGGTAGTTGAGGGCGTTCCGCTTCTCCGGCCGGTTCATGATGATGTAGCCGACCTTATCGCGGGTCTTGTACTCGACGGTTTCCAGGTTCATTGCGGTTCCTTTCGTCGACGCCGAGACTGGAAAGTCTCGGCGTCGTTTCTTTATGTCATCGCTATAGCGCCGATTGGCGCTGGTCGTCAAGCGTCGTCGGACGCGACGGGTGCGCGGTCGTTCGCCGGGCGGCGCGGGTGGCCGAGGAGCGCGCCGGGGTCGACGGCGAAGCGCGGCACGTGCACGACGGGGTGGGGTCGCACCCTGATCCAGCCGTGCGTGAGGAACCACCACGTCGAGAGGGCAATCGTCACCGCCATGAAGCCGAGCACGGCGAAGTAGGCCCACGGCTGGGTCAGCTCCGGCATGTGCTGGAAGTTCATGCCGTAGATGCCTGCCACGAGCGTCAGCGGCAGGAAGATGGAGGCGACCGCCGACAGTATCTTTGTTGTCTCGTTCTGCTGGATGGCAATGGACGAGAGATAGGTGGAGAGGGCGTTGTTCGACTCGTCGCGGATCGTCTGGTTGAGGTCCGCGATGCGGACGAGGTGGTCGTAGATGTCGCGGTAGAAGATCAGCGCCTGCTGGGAGATGATGGGGAACTCGCCACGGGCCAGCCGGTTCACTATTTCGCGCTGCGGCGCCATCACCCGGTGGACGCGCAGGGACGAGCGGTTCAGGCGCAGGATCGTGTCCAGCGTCGACGGCTGCGGGTGGTGGATCGCCTCCTCCTGTACCTCCTCGGCGACTTCCGCCATGCGGTCGATGGTGGGCAGGATGTCGTCGATGAGGGCGTCGATGAGGGCGTGGGCGAGGAAATCGGCGCCGTGTTGCATCGGGCGGCCGTCGTCCTCGACCGTCGCGCGTACGGACTCGACGCTGTAGAGGCGGGTGGCGTGGCTCGTGACGACGAAGTTGCGCCCGAGGAAGAGCCCGATCTCTGTGGTCTGGACGACGTCCTCCGCGGCATGGTCGACGCCGTGGACGACGATGAACAGGTGCTCGCCGAAATCGTCGACCTTCGGCGCGTGGAGGCGCGGGCTGAGGCAGTCCTCCACGGCCAGGTGGTGGAAGCCGAACGTCGACTCCAGGAAGCGGCCGTCCTCCGCCGTCGGCGCGATGAGGTCGAGCCAGAGCAGGCCCCCGCCCGATCGCAGCGCTTCGGCGATGGCGGCGTCGTCGAGGTCGCGGCGCAGGTCGCCGTCGGTCAGGTAGTACGATTTGCGTGGCATGTGGCACCTCCTTCGCTCTCGCGACGATTGTAGGCGGGCGGGTGCGCGCTCACAAGCCCGGGCCTCCCCTTCGTTGACGGTGCTTCTGGGCGGTGCTACCTTTTGTCGTGCCCGTCGAATACCCTCGGAGTCGCAGTCGGAGTCGGGAGGTACCCCCTACAGGAGGTAGAGCCATGAGGGAGGTGTTGGCCGCCGAGTCGCCAGAAGTGCTTTCCTGGCGGAAGCAAGCCGCTCGTATCGAGAAAGAGATCCGAGACAAGATTCGCCGCGGCGAGCCGGTAAGCAAGAACGCCCACGTCCTCCACCTCCAACAGTTGACATTCGGTCAGCGGGTCTCCGACAAGCTGGCCGATGTCGCGGGGAGCTGGAGGTTCATCTTCGCCTTCGGTGTCGTCCTGGGCGTATGGGTGCTGTTGAACACCGTCGCTCTGATCCACCATTGGGACGCGTACCCCTACATCCTGTTGAACCTGTTTCTCTCCATGCTGGCCGCAATCCAGGCTCCGGTGATCATGATGAGCCAGAACCGGCAGGAGGACCGCGACCGAGTTCGCGGCGAGCACGACTACGAGGTCAATCTGAAGGCGGAGCTGGAGATACAGGAGCTACACAAGAAGCTCGACGGGTTGCGAAAAGGGCAGTGGGAGGATCTGATCGCGATTCAGAACCGGCAGATCGAGCTGCTCGAATCCCAGTTGGTCCTGCTGAAGCGAGAGGAAGGCTGAGAACGCGCGATCGCGTTATCAGGCGATATGCCGTGTCCGGCACCGTGCCCGCAAAAGGCCTTCGAATCGCCGCATTTCGTGTTGCCTTAATCGCGGGGCTTGTGATACAAAGACGCGGGGGATAGTGAGAGAATGTACAAACTACAAAAGGCCGACCTGAACAACTTCATAGTCTCACTGGCCGGACAGTACCACGTCCTCGCTCCCGTACGCACGGACGCGGTACGGTTCCAGGAGGTCAAAAGCGCCGATGCGATTGACCTCAGCGAAAACTCCTACGTTCCCATCAAGCAGTTCTTCTTTCCACAGCAGGAGACCCTGTTCAAGTTCGCGGGCGACAAGATAACAGTGCCGCTGCCGGAGACGGAGCCTCGCGTCTTCTTCGGCGTGCGCCGCTGCGACCTTAACGCCGTCGCCCACCAGGACCTCGTCTACCTGGCGGAGCCGCAAAACCCATACTATGCGGCGCGGCGCAAGAACACACTGCTGATCGGCGTGCATTGCGCGCAGCCCTGCAACCAGTACGCGTTCTGCGGCAGCATGAGGCTCAAGGACTACCACGACCTTTGGCTGTCCGAGCGCTCCGAATACTACCTCGTCGAGGCCGGCTCCGAAGGCGGCGAGAAGCTGGCAAAACAGCTCTCCGCCTACCTCAAGCCGACCGACGAGGCGCTCTCGGCCGCGGACAAGGAGACGCCCGGCACCGACAAGCTAAAGACCACCAACATCGCGGCCTTCTACGGCAACCCGGAATGGGAGACAGGCGTCAAGTGGTGCCTTAGCTGCGCCGCCTGCACGACAACCTGTCCCACTTGCTACTGCCACGAAATCCGGGACAGCGTGGAATCGTCGGACACGTCGAAGGGGTGCCGCATCCGCAACTGGTCCAGCTGCCAGCTCAAGGAGTTCAGCCGCATCTCC
>JBGQNJ010000144.1:0-4393 GCA_041501065.1 Dehalococcoidia bacterium | reverse complement strand
GCGGTCAATTCACTTCCTTCCGTCGTCGCCTGTCAGGGGACCGTCGTGGCCGAGATACTCCCCTTCCGTGGCCTCCACTACGCCAATGCTGACCTATCGGCGCTGGTCTGCCCGCCTTTCGATGTCATATCGCCAGAGGAGCAGCGGGGCCTGTACGAGCGCAGCCCGTTCAACGCCGTGCGGCTCGAATACGGCGAGACGCGGCCCGACGACACGCCGTCGAACAATCGTTACGCGCGCGCCGCCGCGACACTGCGCGACTGGCTCCAGAGCGGCGTCCTCGTTAGCGACGACGCGCCGGCCTTCTACGTCGGCGACCAGCAGTTCTCTCACGAGGGCCGCCTTTTGACGCGGCGCTCGCTCTTCGCGCGCGTCCGCCTGCACGACTGGGACGAAGGCCCTATCCGGCCGCACGAGCGCACGCTGGACCGTCCGAAAGAGGACCGCATTCAGCTTTTGCGCGCTTGCCGCCTCAACATCAGCCCCATTCTGTCGCTGTACCGCGACGACGACGCGAAGGTGAGAGACGCCGTCGAGTCGGCGATTGGCGCGGCGCCACCACTGGCGACTGCGGAAGCGAACGGCGAGAGGCACTCCCTCCGCCGCCTCAGCGACGGCGCGGCGCTCGAAATCATCCAGCGCCTTGTCGGCGACAAGACGTTCTACGTCATCGACGGGCACCATCGCTACGAGACGGCGCTCGCCTACCGGGACGAGCGGCGCTCGCAGGCGCAATCCTGGACGGGCGATGAGCCGGAGAACTTCGTCCTCATGGCGCTGATAGCGCGCGAGGACCCGGGCGTCGTGGTGCTGCCGACACATCGATTGCTGAAGGATGTCGCTATCCCCGACGACTTCGTCGCCCTGCTCGAGCGCGACTTCACCATCGACGACGTTAGCGCTTCGGTGCGCGCCGGCGGCTGGCAGGCGATGCAGTCGAGCCTATCTAAAGCGGCAGAGGGTGACATCGCCTTCGGGCTTGTGACCTACGGCGGACGCCGCCTCATCCTGCGCCTCCGCGACCCTGCCGAAGTCGCTCGACGCATGCCGCCCGATACGCCTGCCTCCTGGCGCTCGCTCGATGCGGCGGTCCTCGAGGCGGTAGTCTTGCGCGGCATCCTGGGCATCGACCAGCAGAGCGCCGCCGCGGACGGCTCGCTGGTGTTCACGCACGACGGCGAGGAAGCGCTACGACTGGTCGATTCGGGCGGGTACAGCGTCGCCTTCTTGCTATCGCCGGCGCCGGTCGAGCAGGTGCTGTCGATGGCTGACGCCGGCGAGCGGATGCCCCAGAAGTCGACCTACTTCTACCCCAAGCTGCCCGCCGGACTGGTGATGAACCCCCTCGACTAGCAGACTCACTGGCCACTGCTGCGTGGGGGAAGACTATAGAGGAGGACTCTGGTCCTCCCGCTCGAAGCTGACCACGTGTTGAGCCGAGACTGGAAAGTCTCGGCTACGTTTTCTGGTGATTGCCCGTTGTGGGTCTTGCGCGCCGAAGCGTGCAGGAATCGTGAAATCTGCGCCGCCGCGTGCCCCCGCCTTCGCCGAAACGTGTAGAATAGGTTATGGAAAGCGAGCGCCCGCTCAGGTGCTCTGCGGGGAAGGGCAGATGCCGGACCAGCTCCAGCGTGAGATCGAAGAGATACTGAACAAGCTGGATGAGTTCATCCCCGAGCAGAAGGCCTCCAGCCGGATCCGAAAGCGGTGGAGCGAGAAGCTACACGCCTTTGGCGGCCGGCTCGGCGGGCTGGTGTCGCACGTGTCTATGGGGCACCTGATGATCGTCTCGCTGGTCCTCATCTTCATCGCTTTCGCATTCCGCTCCAGCGCCATCGGCCAGTACTCCATGATCGCCGGCCTAAGCCTCCTCGGCCTGACGATAGTCGTCTCATTCCTCGCGAACCGTCGCACGCGGTCGGAGAAGCGGTGGCGCGGCCAGGTTGTCGACATCTCCGGGCCGGGCCCTCTCGACAGGCTCCAGGGCTGGTTCAAAAAACGGCGCAGCCGCACCCGCTGACCGCGACGGTCGACCCTTCGGGTAATCCTGCAAACGCTGCGCCTCTTGTCGCTGCCCGCGCCGCTGTAGTACTATCCAGCCGGGCCGGAGGCTGCCCGCATGAAGCTGCTCACGACCGGCGCTGCTCTCTCCCTGCTCTCCCTCGCGCTGCTGGCGACGGCCTGCGGCGGCGGGAAGACGTCGTCCTTCTCTCGTGTCGACCCCGGCAAGATCCCGATGGCAACGCTACCCGCCAACCTGCCGGAGCCGCTAATCATCGAGGGCGTGCCCACGCGCACCGTCCCGCCCAGCGGCGACACCTACACCGTCGAGTCGGGCGACTCGCTCTCCGCGATAGCGGAGAAGCTGGGGACGACTGTCGACGAGTTGATGGCGCTGAACGACCTGACCAGCAACGATCTCGCCGTCGGGCAGGTGTTGCGGATCCCCGGCGGCGAGTCGCGTGCCGGCGGATCGCCGACACCGGGGGAGGAGCGGGCGACGCCCACACCCAGGGCGACGGAAAGGCCAGGGGCCACCGAAACGCCCGCGGCCAGGACCACGCCACGGGAAGGCCAGACGGAGTACGTGGTGCAGTCCGGCGACAACGCCAATGACATCGCCCTGCGCTTCGGCGTGACCGTCGAGGAGCTGGCGGCAGCGAACGACACGACCGTCGATAACCTGCGCAGCCTGGAGGTCGGCCAGGTGCTGATAATACCGCCCGCGTCGACGACGCCGGCGCCGGAAGAGCCAGAGTCGACACCGGCGGAAGAGGCGACTCCCGCGCCCGGGTAGCAGCGGGCCGCCTTCGCAGGTCCTTTCGATTTCTACCGCTAGGAGACAGGCGGCATGTCGGTAGGTGACAGGCTGGAGCGACTGCGCAAGCTCAAGGAGGAGGCGCGCCTCGGGGGCGGACAGCAGCGCATCGAGGCGCAGCACGCTCGGGGCAAGCTGACGGCCCGCGAGCGGCTGGACATCCTCCTCGACGAGGGGAGCTTCACCGAGCTTGAGGGGCTGGTGGTCCATCGCTCGACCGAGTTCGGCGCCGATGGGCAGCGCTTCCACGGCGACGCCGTCGTTACGGGCTACGGGCGCATCGACAGCCGGCAGGTCTTCGTTTACTCGCAGGACTTCACGGTCTTCGGCGGCTCGCTGTCGGAGGTCGTCGGCGAGAAGATCTGCCGCGTCATGGACCTGGCCGTGAAGACCGGTGCGCCGATCATCGGCTTGAACGACTCCGGCGGCGCGCGCATCCAGGAGGGCGTCGCCAGCCTCGCCGGCTACGCCGACATCTTCCTGCGCAACGCGCTCAGCTCCGGCGTCGTGCCGCAGATATCGGTGATCATGGGGCCGTGCGCCGGCGGGGCAGCCTACTCGCCATCGATGACCGACTTCATCTTCATGGTGCAGAAGACGTCGCAGATGTACGTCACGGGACCGGACGTGACTAAGGCCGTAACGCAGGAGAAGGTGACGCACGAGGAGCTCGGCGGGGCGATGACGCAGGCAACGCGCAGCGGCGTCGCCCATTTCGCCATCGATGGCGAGGAGGAGTGCCTGCACGAGGTGCGCCGCCTACTCTCGTACCTGCCGTCGAACAACGTGGACGACCCGCCTTTCCTTGAGATCGGCGACGACCCCCACCGTCGCGCCGAAGACATGCTCAACCTGGTGCCGGATGACCCAGTGAAGCCGTACGACATCCGGGAGGTCGTCTACCGCGTCGTCGACGGCGGCGACTTCATGGAGGTGCACCGGCACTTCGCGCAGAACATCGTCGTCGGCTTCGCGCGGATGGGCGGACGTTCGGTCGGCGTCGTCGCGAACCAGCCGCTGTACCTGGCGGGAGTTCTGGACATCGACTCATCACGCAAGGCGGCGCGCTTCGTCCGCTTCTGCGACGCGTTCAATATTCCCATCGTCACTTTCGTCGACGTGCCGGGGTTCCTACCGGGAACGGCGCAGGAGTTCGGCGGCATCATCACCCACGGCGCCAAGCTGGTCTACGCCTACGCGGAGGCGAGCGCGCCCAAGGTGACGGTAATTGTGCGGAAGGCGTACGGCGGCGCCTACCTGGCGATGGGCTCGAAGCACCTGCGCGCCGACGTGAACTACGCCTGGCCGAGCGCGGAGATCGCGGTGATGGGACCGGACGCGGCGGTGAACATCATCTTCCGCAACCAGTTGCAGTCGGCGGAGGACAAGGAGGCGCTGCGGGCGCAGTTGGTGCAGGACTACAAGGACCGCTTCGCGAGCCCGTACGTGGCGGCGGAGCGCGGCTACCTGGACGACGTCATCGACCCGCGGGAGACGCGGTGGCAGGTGATCCGGGCGCTGGAGATGCTGCGCAACAAGACGGACTCGACGCCTCGTCGCAAGCACGGGAACCTG
>JBGQNJ010000143.1:0-4402 GCA_041501065.1 Dehalococcoidia bacterium | reverse complement strand
CGCTCCGAAAGTATTGTTCTTCTTGAACTCCCACATGCCGGCCAGCAACTGGGCAAGACCGCCGTAGAAGAGGCCAACGGGCAAGACCATTCCAATGTCAGAAGCGTTGATGATTTTTGCATTTACCACGTTGAGCAACAGCGTGGTCAGACCGAAGGCGGCGAGACCCAGAGGGGCCGGATTGGCAATCGTCTCCGTGACCGTAACGGCCTTACCCTTCAGTCCCTCGACCTCTCTCTTCAGGGCTTCGAGTTTTGCCTCGATGTCGTTTGCCACGAATGAAACCTCCTATTTCCTGCTTCGCTTGCCGATTGCGTATCCTATATCACGTCTCGCGTTTTTAAGTCCACTAGCCGCCAGGGTCTATACCTGGCGGTCCTTCAGCAAGCTGGCAGGCGCCATGAGAGGTTGTTCTTGGGGTGGTCCGAGAGATGACTGGGCACCCGCTCTTTCGGGCGAGTGCCCAGCTCTTGGCTCTATTGTGGGTTATCCTACGGCCGCGTCCGCCTGGCTTTCCCTGAACAGGAGGACAGTTGCTCCTTAATGGAGGTCAACCACCAAGTCCAGGCCGGCGGGTGTCGTCCTGGCGATGACCATGGTACCGCCGAGCGACGGCTTCACCTCCATAGTGAAGGCCTGGTTGGCACCCAGGCTGTAGGACGCTAGGTCGATGCTGATCTCCGCCAGTTCGCCCGCCTCCAGCAGGTTATCGCCGTCACCGACCAGCCAGTCCCTTGTCCAGACCACGTTTTGGTCCGACTGGGTATCGTCACGATAGGCGATCACCACCTTGTTGCTGACGGCGAGGGGATCCAGGTTCACAGGCTCGCCACCGGCGGCGTTCGCCACGTCGAAGACGATGGTGCCCACGGTCGTCCCGTCGGTTTCAGCGATGACGCTGCCCCGCAGCTCCAGCGTGCCCCTGGTCTTCGCGAGTCCGGAGTAGACCGCCTCTTTGCCTCGCTCTGAGCTAAACAGACCGGTGCTCAGCACGACGAACGCGAAGACGGTCGCCACCACTACGAAGGCGATCAAGATGATGGCGGTCTCCAGACCGGTGATGCCTTCCTCTTCCCGTGTTGCCCGTTTGACTAACCTAAGTAGTCTGCTCATGCACTCCCTCCTTATTCGGAGCAGGGCCCTGTGCGACGCGGCCCACCTCCCCGCCAATGGCGGGGGCTTGCGGCGGCCATCCTCCTGGCCACCGTTCCAACCGTTTGGGGTCTATCTGTGTGTCGATACTCAGGAGGGCTGGATGAAGGGTGTCTGCACCCGACTTGGCTTGGGGGATAACCCCTCAATGGCTTCTTTGGGGAGAAATTAGATTCGGCTACCAGATGCCAAGTTCGATCCTGGCGTCTTCGCTGGCCATCGTGCGTGGGTCCCAGGGCGGATCGAAGGTCAGCGATAGATCGACTTCGCGCACGCCGGGCACATCCAGCGCGGCCGCCCGAATCTGCTCCGCGATGACCGGCGCCAGGGGACACGCCGGGCTCGTCAGCGTATAGGTCACACGGACGACGGTGCCGTCGATTTCGATCGCGTAGATGAGCCCCAGGTCGACGACGCTGAGCCGCATCTCGGGGTCGAGCACATCCCGCAGGCGCTCACGGACGACGTCCTCGGAGAAGAACACGGTTAACCCTTCTTCTGTGCCTCGTCGCGCCGGCTGAGCAGGTCGAGGAGGGCGTGCCAGGCAAGCGTGGCGCACTTGACGCGCACGGGGTACTTGGCCACGCCGGCGAACGCCTCGAGGTCGCCGAGGCCGTCCGAAGGCTGGAAGTCGGGGTCGGTCATCATGTGGGTGAAGGCGTCGATCAGCTCGCGCGCCTCCGCGACCGTCTTGCCCTTCACCGCTTCGGTCATCATGGAGCCGGACGCCTGGCTCAGGGAGCAGCCACGGCCTTCGTAGCCGACATCGGCCATGACCTCGCCATCGAAGTGCACTTCGACGGCGATCTCGTCGCCGCAGAGCGGGTTGAAGCCCTCACCGACGGCTTTCGGCTCGGCGACGGAGCGACGGTTCCGCGGCCGGCGGTAGTGGTCGAGGATCAGCTCCTTGTAGAGCTCGTCAAGCTCTGGTTCGGGCTTCGATGACATCGCCGAAAAACCTCGCGGCTTCTTGAATTCCCTCCGCCAGGACGTCGATCTCCTCGCGGCGGTTGTAGACGTACAAACTGGCGCGCGCTGTCGCCGGGACACCCAGCCGGTTCATTAGGGGCTGCGCACAGTGGTGCCCGGCGCGAATCGCGACGCCGTAGCTATCCAGGACCGTTCCCAGGTCATGGGGGTGAAGCTCCCCATAGTTGAAGGAGATGGCGCAGCCGCGGTCAGAGGGGTCGCTTGGTCCGTACAGCTTCAGGTTCGGTATCTGCGACAGCACGTCTAACGCGTACGTCGTCAGCTCGATGTCGTGCCGGCGAACGGTCTCCATGCCGAGGCTTTCAAGGTAGTCGATGGCGGCGCCAAAAGCGATGACGTCGGCGATGTTGGGTGTTCCCGCCTCGAAGCGCCACGGGAGTTCGTTCCACGTAGTCTCTTCCAGCGACACCTTGCTGATCATGTGACCGCCGGTCAAGAAGGGTGTCATATCGTCAAGGACGCTACGCCGCACGTAGAGCACGCCTACGCCGGTGGGCCCGAGCATCTTGTGTCCGGAGAAGGCAAGGAAGTCGCAGTCCAGGTCCTGAACGTCGACGGGCATGTGCGCCACGCTCTGCGCACCGTCGACGAGGACGAGGGCGCCGTGCCGGTGCGCGGCGTTCGCTATCTCGCGCACGGGGTTGATGGTGCCCAGCGCGTTTGACATCTGGGTCAGGGCCACTAGCCGCGTCTTCTCGCCGATCATCTCTCCCCAGTCGTCGCGCAGGCGGCCTTCGTCGTCGATGTCGACGAAGCGGAGCATAGCGCCGGTCTCCTTCGCCAGTACCTGCCAGGGCACAATGTTGCTGTGGTGCTCCATTACGGTGAGCACGATCTCATCGCCGGCGCGGATGTGCGTGCGCCCCCAGGCGTATGCGACGAGGTTCATCGACTCCGTCGCGTTTCGCGTGAAGACAATGCTTGCCTTGTCCGGCGCGTTGATGAAGCGCCTCACCTTCTCGCGGACCTCTTCATAGCGCGCGGTCGCCTCCTCAGCGAGGGTGTGCAGGCCGCGGTGGATATTGGCGTTGTAGCGCTCATAGTATTCGACGAGTGCGTCTATGACGGCCAGCGGCTTCTGGCTGGTGGCGGCGTTGTCCAGGTAGACCAGCGGCTTGCCGTGGACGGTGCGCTGCAGTATGGGAAAGTCTTTCCTTATCGATTCAACATCAAACATCACGCCCTCCTTAGAGGGACACCCTCACGTCCCCTCCGGCTACTTCGACAGCGTAGGTGCGAATGGGCAAGACAGCCGGCAGCACGACCGCGCGGCCGCTGCGCACATCGAAGCGGGCGCCGTGGCGCGGGCACTCGATCTGACTATCGCAAAGCCTGCCGCTGCCCAGCGGGCCACCGTCGTGCGTACACACGTCGTCGACGGCGTAGTACTCGCCATCGACGTTGCAGACGGCTATCCGCCGGCCATCGATCTCCACGGCTTTCACGCTCCCCGGCGGAACGTCACGTGTCTCCGCCGCGATCCAGAAATCCGCCATCGCTAGGCCACCTTCGCCAGCAGCCGGCGCTCCAGCGCCCGGCCGATGCCGTCGTTAGCGCTGACCGGTGTCAGGCGCTCCAGCCCTTGCCGCAGGAAGCCATCGACGATTGCCTGCGTCGCGTCCCGGCGGGTGAGGCCGCGCGACATCATGTAGTAGAGCTGCTCCTCGTCGACGGAGCTGACGGTGGCGCCGTGGCTGCATCGCGTCACGTCGTGCGCCTCGATCTCGAGGACGGGGATTTGCGCCACGCGGGCGCTTTCACCTAGGAGGAGGTTCTGGCTGCTCTGGTTGGCATCGCTCTCGGCGGCGCCCCTGCGAATGCGCGTCAGGCCGTTCCACACAAGGTGGGCGCTGTCTTTCAGCACGGACTTGAACAGGAGGTCGCTGGTGGTGTTCGCCGCCCGATGGTCCTGTAGCGTCGCGTAGCTCATGTGCTGCTCGCCGCCAGCCAGGAAAAGACCGACGATGTTCGCGCTCGCGCCCGGCGCCGATAACACGGCTTCCACGTTCGCTTTCGCGGAGCGACTCCCGCTGCCGATAAGCCCGATCTCCAGCCGGCTGTCAGCGCCCAGGACGGCACGAATCGTGGAGAAGCTGTTCACGTTCTTGCCCCAGTCCTGCACGCCGATGTAGCGTACCGTCGCGCCGTCGCGCACCAGGATTTCGACGACGGCGCTGCTCAGGCCCGGACGGTCGTCGTCCTGGGAGACGTGCTCTTCGACAAGGGTGACGCTGCTCCCCTCTTCGGCGACGATGAGGGT
>JBGQNJ010000142.1:0-4420 GCA_041501065.1 Dehalococcoidia bacterium | reverse complement strand
GAGATCCGGGACAAGTACGGGCTGGAGGCGCAGAGCCAGGACGGGCGCCTGCGCCTGGAGGTGCCGGACGGCGCCGAGTTCATCCCCAAGGTGGTATGTGAGCTGGCCGTCCCCGTCGAGTCGGTGGACCTGCACCGGCCGACGCTGGACGACGTTTTCATGAAGCTGACCGGTCACGTGATCCGCGAGGACGAGGCGGACCCCCTCGCTTTGATGCGCATGCACGGCCGGCTATGGCGAGGAGGAGGGCGACGCTAGATGACGACCTACGCACCAACAATCGATTCGGGTCTCCCCGGACGGCGGGCCGGCTTCCAGGCGAACCTGCGCGGCGTCTACATCATCTGGTACCGCGACATCCTCCGCTTCTCCCGCGACCGCTCCCGCATCGTCGCGTCCATGGGGCAGCCGTTGCTCTTTCTCGTCGTCTTCGGCGGCGGCCTGAGCGCCTCCCTGGGAGCGGGTGTCACGCAGCAACTGGGCAACGTTTCGTACGTGCGCTTCCTCTACCCGGGCATCATTTCGATGGCGGTGCTCTTTACGTCCATCTTCAGCGCCATCTCCATCGTCTGGGACCGCGAGTTCGGCTTCCTGCGCGAGCTTCTTGTCGCGCCGGTGAGCCGGGCGGCCGTGGTACTGGGGAAGGCTCTCGGCGGCAGCACGATAGCGATGTTCCAGGGCTCGATCCTGCTGGTGCTGGCGCCGATCATCGGCGTGTCGCTTGACCCGCTGCTGATCCTGGAGCTGCTGGCGCTCATGTTCCTGATGGCGTTTGCGATAACGTCGATGGGCATCCTCGTGGCGTCTCGGCTGCAGACGATGGAGTCGTTCCAGATGCTGATCAACTTCTTCGTGATGCCGATGTTCTTCCTGAGCGGCGCCTTCTTCCCGCTGCGGGGGCTGCCGGGCTGGATGAGCGCGCTGACGCGAATGGACCCGGTCGCGTACGGCGTCGACCCGATGCGACGGGCGCTGCTGGGGTCTGAGCTGGCGCCGGGGATCAGGATCGGGAGCTACCACTTGAGCACGGCCGCGGACGTCGGCATCCTCGCCGTTTTCGCGGCGGTGATGCTGGCGCTGGCGATGCGAGCCTTCGAAGCGCAGGAGTAGCACTTCTGCCGCTATCCGCTATTTCCGGTTAACGTTAACTTTTCCGCGAACGAAGCGTTATTCTCCATGATGAGCTCATAGCCTGAGCATCGAGGAGGCGCTGATGAAGATCATCTCCGGAGCCGCGCTGGTTTTCCTGTGCGCAGGTCTGACGTTGCTGGCCGTCCAGACCGCTGACGCGCGAACTCCCACTCCCACTCCCATTTCCGTGACGGTATCCACCGCTACTCCCTCTCCGCCGCCGCCCGCCGTTTTCGCCGGGACTGTTTGGGTGGACGCTCGAATTGTGGGGGACAAGGATCTGACGGCAAGGATCGGAGACACGGCATGCGGTACAGCGCGCCCTCCTTTCATTAGTCCACCGGGTGCAGATACCCCGGTGTTTGGCCTTTCCGTCCCATCTGATGAAGTCTTGCCCGGATGTGGTCGCGAGGGTGCCGTGGTCACTTTCTTCGTAGGTGGACAACAAGTACCCCAAACCGCTGTGTGGCATGCGGGAGCATTCGAGGGGCTGGCGCTCATAATTGGCCCGCCCTTCGCTACATTCGGGGGAGGCTTGAGCTATAACAGTAGCAGGATACCCGCCGGGCAAGCGGTTGTACCCTATATTAAGGACACCCCGTGTGGCTATGCCTTGATCCCCGCCACTCGTGACGCGTACAGGGGTATCGCCTTCTCAAACGAGCAGGAACTCGGTTGTGGAGTCGAGGGATCGCAAGTCACGTTCAAGCTGCTTGATGCGCAGGGAAACGTCCTCGCGGTTGCGAAGGAGAAGGGGATCTGGCACGCGTGGGACGGGGTAGCTGAGCCGCAGTCCCTGAGGCTGACGTTCGGCTCGGGCGTCGGCATCACGGTGGGGAACACCGGCACGGGCGACGCCTCTGGTGGCGAAGGAAGCGCGTGGGGCAGACTATCGATTCTGCTGGGATTCGTCGGCCTGACCGGCGTAGCGCTCGGGCTCGCAGTCCGAAGGCACGCGATGACGCGCTAGTTAGGGGCTCGGTCACGGCCGCAAGGAGGTGGCAAATGGCAAGGTTTCGTCCGTTTCTGCTGGCCGGCCTCGCAATCTCATTGATGATGCTTGGGGTCGGCATCGCTCAGGCTCGCACGCCCACGCCAACGCCCAGCCCAACTGCCCCACCCACAGTCACGCCAACCGCCTTACCCGAATTTGCTGCCTTTGCCGGGCAACCGTGGGTAGACGCGCATGTCTCCACCGACCCCGTCACCGCCAGAATCGGCGATATCCTCTGCGGCACGGCCATCTTCATAACACCGCCGGGTAGTGGCCCTTTCTACCGTGTCGAAGTCGCGTCAGAAAAGACGACTCCGGGCTGCGGGCGTGAGGGCGCCACAATCACCTTCTTTGTTGGTGAACGACAAGCTCCCCAAACGGCAGTGTGGCATGCGGGCGAGAGCCAACGCCTCAATCTGATCATCGGGCCGCCTTTTGCGGAATTCGCGGTTAGCGGGACGGGAGCAGAACGCATAACCCCGTACGTTAACGGCAAGGAATGTGGCTACGGAGGGATCGTCTATTCAAACGAGCAGGAGCCCGGCTGCGGTGTCGAGGGGTCGCAGGTCACCTTCAAGCGGGTCGACGCCTCGGAAAACGTCACGTTCATGACGGGCGTATGGCACGCTTGGGATGGCGTCTCCGATCCACTGCCAATCACCCTGATCTCCGGCTCGCCTGGCGGCATCAGGGTCGGCAATACGGGAACGGGGGACGCGTCCGACGGTGAAGGGAACGCGTGGGGCAGACTATCGATCCTGCTGGGCTTCGCCGGCCTGACAGGCGCAGCGTTCGGGCTCGCGCTCCGAAGGCAGGCGATGACGCGCTAACCTCCCCGTCTTCTTGCCACTGCACTAGGATTCGTTTAACATACTCCTGCATCCTGCCAGATACGGGAGTTCTCCCCCATGAAAGACTACAAAACAGAGGATATACGTAACGTTGTCCTCATCGGCCACGGCGGCACCGGCAAGACCACCCTCGCCGAGGCCATGCTCTTCGCCAGCGGCGCCACCAATCGCTTCGGCCGCGTCGAAGAAGGCACGACGACCTCCGACTTCGACCCCGACGAGATCAAGCGCACGATAAGCATCAACCTCGCCCTCCTCCCCTGCGAATGGAAGAACAAGAAGATCAACGTCATCGACGCACCGGGCTATGCGGACTTCACCGGCGAGATGAAGGCCGCGATCCACGCCACCGACGCCGCGATCGTCCTCGTCGACGCCTCCGCCGGCGTCGAGGTGGGCACCGAGCACTCGTGGAGCTTCGCCGACGAGGCGAGCCTGCCGCGCGCCGTGCTCATCGACCGCATGGACCGCGAGAACGCTGACTTCGCGCAGGCGCTCAGTCAAGTGCAGTCGTTCTTCGGCAAGAAGTGCGTCGCCCTCCAGATACCGGTCGGCGCGCAGAGCTCGTTCAGCGGCGTCGTCGACGTGCTGGCGATGAAAGCGTATTCCGGCGAGAAGGGCACGGAGGGCGCCGTGCCTGACTCGCTGTCCGACCAGGCGGCGCGACACCGCGAGCAACTGGTGGAGGCCGTCGCGGAGACCGACGACGAGCTGCTCACGAAATACCTCGATGGCACCGAGCTTACCGCCGAGGAGCTGACCCGCGGCCTGCGGACGGGGATCGCGTCGGGAGCGATCGTGCCTGTGCTGGCCGGCGCCGCGGCGAAGAATATCGGCACGGCGTTGCTCCTCAACACCATCGCCGACTACTTCCCATCACCGAAGGACCGGCCGCCGATCAAGGCGAAGAACGCGGCGACCGGCCAGGAGGAAGAGGTGAAGGCCGATCCCGCCGGTCCGCTGGCGGCCCTCGTCTTCAAGACCACCGCCGACCCCTACGTCGGCAAGCTGACGTACCTCCGTGTCTACTCGGGCGTCCTCAAGGGCGATTCGTCGGCCTGGAACTCGAACAGGGCCGCGGCGGAGCGCATCGGCCAGTTGTTCGTCGTGCGCGGGAAGGCGCAGGAGCCCGTGCCGCAGTTCGTCGCCGGCGACATTGGCGCTCTGGCGAAGCTGGCGGAGACGTCGACCGGCGACACGCTGGCGACGAAGGAACGCCCGCTTGTCCTGCCGCCGATAACCTTCCCGGCGCCCGCCTTCAGCGCCGCCGTCCACCCGAAGACGAAGGCCGACCTCGACAAGATGGGCAACGCCCTCAACCGCATCGTCGAGGAGGACCCGACGCTGCGCGTCCGCCGCGACGCCGACACAAACGAGACGATCTTGTCGGGCCTGGGCGAGCCGCACCTGGAGGTGACGGTCGAGAAGATCCAGCGCAAGTTCG
>JBGQNJ010000141.1:0-4464 GCA_041501065.1 Dehalococcoidia bacterium | reverse complement strand
GACGCGCTGCCGGGCATCGGCGAAGTCTACTCACAGAAGATCGTCGATTCGCGCGCCGCCGAAGGGCCGTTCCATCGCACAGAGGAGCTGGTGGAGCGGAAAGTCATTCCGTCCGCCACGTATGACAAGATCAAGGACCTGATAACGGTCGCGCCTTGACGCTGGCCTACTTCGCCGCTGCCTGGTTCGCCGGGACCGTCGCCGCCGCCCTCGGCTGGGATGCGCGGTCCGTGCTTGTCGCGGGTACTGGCGCCTTTCTTCTCGTCGGGATTGCGGCTTTCGTTCGACGGCGACCGTCCGCGGCGTTAGCCGGCCTGGTTTGCGCCACCCTCTTCGCCGGCGCCTTCCTTCGCTTCGACGCGGACAAGCCCACCGACCCGTCATCCGGCATCGCAGCCCTGAACGACGGCGAGTCCGTCACGTTTCGCGCCCTGGTCGTCGATGAGCCGGACGATAACGGCCGCTACGTCTCGACGCGGGTCGCCATGCGGGCGGTCGAAGAGGACGGCGCGTGGCAGCCAGTGGACGGCGGCGTCCTTCTGCACGAAGCGGCGACCGTCGACCACAAGTACGGTGACTTGTTGGAGGTCGCGGGCAAGCTGCAGACGCCGCCGGTGCTGCCGAACTTCGACTACCGGCAGTACCTGGCGCGGCAGGGAATTAGCTCTATCGCCTACTATCCGGAGGTGACGGTCGAAGCGACGGGACAGGGAAACGCCGCCTGGGCCGCCATCCACCGCTTGCGGCGCGACCTTTCGTCGGCACTGGCGGGCGCGTTACCGGAGCCGCAGGCGTCGCTGGCGCAGGGCATACTGCTGGGGGAGCGCTCCGCACTGCCTCAGGACCTGAAAGACGACCTCAACGCGACGAGCACGTCGCACATTATTGCCCTCTCCGGCTACAACGTGACGCTGCTGGCGGGGCTCGTCATCGGCGCCTTCGCCTGGCTCGTCGGACGGCGACGGGCCGCGATCCTGGCGCTTGCCGCCATCGCCGGCTACACGCTGCTCACCGGCGCCTCGCCGAGCCTCGTGCGGGCGGCGATTATGGGCACGCTCTACTTGACGGCCACGTTGCTGGGCCGGCCCAACAGCGGCCTCGTCTCCTTGCTCGTCGCCGCGGCGGTGATGGCCGGGCTAAAGCCGGACGTCGTGCGCGACGTCTCCTTCCAGCTCAGCTTCGGCGCGACCGCCGGCCTCATCGTGCTCGTGCCGCTGATGCGAGAGCGCATCGACGCAGCATCCGAGCGCGTGACCTGGCTGCCGGAACCTCCACGACGCGGCGTTGCCAGCGCCCTCTACGAGATAGCTATCGTGACCGCCGCAGCGTCGATTGCGACGCTGCCGCTGATCGCCCTTCACTTCCAGCGCATCTCGCTCGTCTCCCTGCCGGCGAACCTGCTGGTGCTTCCGGCGTTCCCCTACATCCTCCTCAGCTCGACCTTCGTCGCCGTGGTTGGTCTCGCGTCGCCGCCGCTGGCGGAGGTGGCCGGCTATTTCGCCTGGTTGGGCCTGAGTTACATGATCGCCACAGTGCGGCTCATGGCGGCCGTGCCCTTTGCCTCGCTAGAGGTTCGACGCTTCAACATGGAGATGTGCGCCGCATCCTACCTGCTGCTGGCAGCACTCTGCTGGCTGCTGAGCCGCCGAAGGCCGGGCGAGGAAGCGCTACGTCGCTTGTGGCGGCCGGTCGGGCGCGTCCTCGCCGTGCCGGCGCGACCCCTCGGCGGCGTGCCCGCAGCCTGGCTGGCGACAGGCCTGGCGCTGCCGGCGCTGCTCACGTGGATGGCGGTGCTCTCGTCGCCGGACAGCCGGCTTGCGGGCGTCTTCGCGGCGCCGGACGGCAGGCTGACAGTCGAGGTGTTCGACGTCGGCCAGGGCGACGCGGTCCTCATCCGCACTCCCGACGGCCAGAAGCTGCTGGTGGACGGCGGGCCGGACGGACAGGTCATCGAGCAGGAACTGGGCGAGGCGCTGCCCTTCTGGGACCGCAAGCTGGACATGGTGCTGCTAACGCATCCCGACAGCGACCATCTCAGCGGGCTTCTGAGCGTCGTCGAGCGCTACGACGTGGAACGGGTGGCAGCGGCGCCCATCGAGGCCGAGACGGGCCTAGCCACGGCGTGGCAGGACCTCATCGACGAGAAGGGCGTGCCCTACGAAGAGGTCGCGGCCGGCGGCTGGGTCGACCTCGGGCGCGGCGCATCACTCCGGATACTCGGGCCGCCCGAACAGCCACTCACGGGCACCAGCGCCGATACGAACAACAACTCGCTGGTGCTCAAGCTCACGTGGGGCGACGTCAGCTTCCTCCTCACCGGCGACGTCGAGGCGGCGGGCGAAGCGGCCCTCCTCGAAGACCGCGCCGATCTGCGGGCGACGGTGCTGATGGTGGCGCACCACGGCTCCGCCTACTCGACGAGTCAGGCGCTCCTCGATGCCGTGCGGCCGGTGGTGTCGGTCATCTCCGTCGGCGCGGACAACGACTTCGGCCATCCGGCGGCCTCCACGCTCGAACACCTCGACGATACGATCGTCTACCGGACAGACCAACAGGGGGACGTGACGTTCTCAACGGACGGCGAACGCCTCTGGGTCAGCGCCGAACGCGACTCGCCGCCGCTGCCCTCGCGCTTCTCAACGGGCGAGTAGAGTGCTATACTCCCGTTGCCCTCGATTCCCACATCTCGACCGAAAGGCGCAAGCATGGAGAGACTAGATGGTCGCCGCCCCGACCAGTTGCGACCGGTGCGCATCGTGCCCGGCTACCTGCCGCACGCCGAAGGCTCGGCGCTCATCGAGCAGGGGGGCACCGTAGTGCTGTGCGCCGTGAGCGTCGAGGACAGACTGCCGCCGTTCCTGCGCGATAGGGGCGGCGGCTGGGTCACCGCGGAGTACGGCATGCTGCCGCGGTCCACGCACACGCGCTCGCCACGCGAAGCGGCGCAGGGTCGCGTCGGGGGACGCACGCACGAGATCCAGCGCCTCATCGGCCGCGCGCTGCGGGCGGTGACGCGGCTGGACATTCTCGGCGAGCGCACGTTCACCGTGGACTGCGACGTGATCCAGGCGGATGCGGGCACGCGCTGCGCCGCCATTACCGGCGCCTACGTCGCCCTGCGACAGGCCTGCGACACGCTGCTGGCGCGCCATACTCTGTCGACGATGCCCCTGCGCGACGCCCTGGCCGCCGTCAGTGTCGGCATCGTCGGGGGCGTGCCGCTGCTCGACCTGACGTACGAGGAGGACTCGCGCGCGGAAGCCGATTTCAACATCGTTCTGACCGCATCGGGCGAGTTCGTCGAAGTGCAGGGCTCGGCGGAGAGCGCGCCGTTCCCACGCACCACGCTCGACGAGGTGCTGCGACTCGCGGGGCAGGGCATCCGCGAGCTCCTGGCAGCACAGAGCGAGGCGCTGGCAGAGCTGCCTTCGTCAAGCGAGTAGAGCTTCGAATCTGGCTGCGGCCCTACACGCCGAGACTGGAAAGTCTCGGCTACGAGTTTAGGGAACGGTGGGCGGCCAACGATTCAGGCGTATTCCCCAAGCCAGGCGCCGCCGAGCACGTGGATGTGACCGTGCTGCTGCGTCTGGAGGGCGTCGGCGCCGAAGTTCGAGAGCAGACGGAAGCCGTTCGGGCAGAACTTCTCGCCCATCTGAATCGCCACTTCGCCAACATGGCCAAGGTCGCGCCACAGGTCCTGCTGCGTCACGTGCTGTCGTGGCACCACGAGAAGCATCACCGGCACCCAGCGGAGCCTGTTGCGAAAGACGACGACCTCCTCGTCCTCATACACGATCTCCGCCGGCGACCTCCCGGCGACGATCTCGCAGAACAAGCAGTGGTAGACCATCGATGGCTCCGCGGGTATGCTAGGGGCAGTCGGGCTCATTCTAGGTAAGGCCCACGTTCGCGGTCAATTCACTTCCTTCCGTCGTCGCCTGTCAGGGGACCGTCGTGGCCGAGATACGCCCCTTCCGTGGCCTCCACTACGCCAATGCTGACCTGTCGGCGCTGGTCTGCCCGCCGTTCGACGTCATATCGCCGGAGGAGCAGCGGCGCCTGTACGAGCGCAGCCCGTTCAACGCCGTGCGGCTGGAATACGGCGAGACGCGGCCCGACGATACGTCATCGTCGAATCGCTACACGCGCGCCGCCGCCACGCTGCGCGACTGGCTCCAGAGCGACGTCCTCGTTCGCGACGACGCGCCGGCCTTGTACGTCGACGACCAGCAGTTCAGCCACGAGGGCCGCCCGCTGACGCGACGCTCTCTCTTCGCGCGCGTCCGCCTGCACGACTGGGACGAAGGCCCTATCCGGCCGCACGAGCGCACGCTGGACCGTCCGAAGGAGGACCGCATTCAGCTTTTGCGCGCTTGCCGCCTCAACATCAGCCCCATTCTGTCGCTGTACCGCGACGAGGACGCGAAGGTAAGAGACGCCGTCGAGTCGGCATGCGGCGCCGCG
>JBGQNJ010000140.1:0-4489 GCA_041501065.1 Dehalococcoidia bacterium | reverse complement strand
CCGGCGCGGGCTGTCGTCGTCGCGTCGTAGGGGATGGGCAGGATGACGACGCGCGACGATTCGTAGGCCGTGAGATGCGGCTCGGGGGCGAGGAAACCGAACGGGGGATAGAAGTGGTCCTTGTTCATAGTGCTCCTAGCTCGGTCGCCAGGCGCCGGGCATGCCGTCGAAGCTGATGGCGGGCGGCCGGCGCTTCTTGATAACGTCCGCGCTGCCCTCGGCAAGGGCGCTGACGATTAGCGGGAGGGCGACGGTGGCTTCGACATTCACCGTCACCATGGTGGCGTCCGGCGCGATCTTCCGCCACGACTGCGCCTCCTCGAAAGTACAGCCGGAGAGGCCGCCCCACTGCGGCTGGTCCATCGTTATCTGAACCGCGTACTTGTGGCCGGGAAGCTCGCGCTGAAAGATGTAGCCGCCGACCTCCGCCTGCTGGATGAAGTTCTTCGGTGTGCCGCCGCCGACGTAGATGACGCCGGTCGCGGGCGCGGTGGCGGCGATGTGCGCTGTCTCCAGCACGTCGCCGATGATGTCGAAGAGCACGGGCGGCGTCCGCTGTGGGCCTGAGGTGTCGCTGCGGACGCGTCCGAAGGCGATGGCCAGGCCGTGGACGCTGTCGCCGAGAGCGGGCGAGTAGACGGGTACGCCGTGTCGGGCGGCGGCCGTCAGTATGCCTTCCTCCTGGGCCACCGGCATGAGCGCTTCGCCGACGGTGCGGAAGTATTCGCGCGTGGTGTAGGGATGAGTGCGGTCGAGGGTGTAGGAGAGCTGAGTGACGAACTCCTCCGCAGCCGAGAAGTCGCTCTCCGGCGCCAGGACGTCGTAGAAGCGATTGATGCGGCGGCGGCCGAGCTCGTGGTCGTCGGACTCCGGGCTGCCCTGGAAGTGAGGCTTGCCGAGGGTCTCGTAGACGTCGTGAAACAGGTTGGCGCCGGTGCTGACGAGGACGTCGATGAGGCGGTTCTCGATGAGATAGACAATGACGCGGCGCATCCCGCCCGGAACGAGGGCGCCGGCGAGGCCGAACATGATGACGACGTCGTCTTCGAGCATGCGTGACCAGATGCGCGCCGCCTGCGCGACGTTGCGCGCCTGAAAAGCCGTGCCGCCCATGGCGTCGAGCAACTGCGCTGCGGTCATGGGGCAGCCGACAGAGAACGGCCGGACGCGCGAATGAAAGAGGTCGTCCACTTGCGGGTCTCCGGAAATGTCAGCGACGGTCAGGGATGTAACAAGGGGTGGGTCGCTTTGCTCCCCGCTGCCTGCAAGGAGCCGGCGACCCGATAGCGTTCGGAGGTGGCGAGCGGCGCGGCCGCCGTCACGCTGTGCGGGAACTCCAGGCCTCGCGGCAGGGTGTGGACCTGCCACTCGCGAAGCTGGAAGCGCTCGCGGATGTCGTCGACGGCTTCGTCTGCGTCGAAGGTCTTGCAGGAGAAGACGTCGACCCAGAGGTAGCCGTGCTCGGGGAAAGTGTGCGCAGAGATGTGGCTTTCGGCGATGAGGACGAAGCCCGAGATGCCCCAGTCTTCCGGCTTCGCTCCCGTGTAGCGGCAAACGTAAGGAGGCGCGATCTTGGTCATCCCAATAGCAGAGGGGCAGAGGTCCAAGAACGCGCGCACCAGATTCTCGTCGGCCAGCTTCTGGGGGTCACCGCCGTACCCGTCGATCGTAACGTGCATCAATCCCCCCTTTCTTTCCCGCCCCGCTCTGGCGCAGGGACGCTTGGATTACCGCGAAAAAGGCCGGAACGACAGCGAGCTACCTTTGGCGTCGACCGGGTGGAAGTGTGCCGAAAGTGCCTGCAGTCATTCCTGGCCAAAAGACACAGCAACGGGCATCATAGCATAGCGATTGGTGGCACGCAATAATGGTCGAGCGGCGACGCGGCGGGTTACGCCGGCGACGCGGGCATCGACGGGGGCGCACTTGTCAGCGGCAGCGTCACCGTGAACTCCGTGCCGTCGCGCTGCGAGCTCTGCGCCGCGATCGTGCCGCCGTGTGCGTGAACGACTTCGGAGGCGATCGCCAGGCCGAGGCCCGTGTGACCTTCCTCGTCGGTCGAGTCGTGCACCTGGTAGAAGCGCTCGCAGACGTGCGGCAGGTGCTCCGGCGGTATGAAGGAGCCCGTGTTGTGGACGCCGACCCGCACGTTGCCGTTGACTGCGTGCGCGGCGATGGTGATGGTGCCATCTCTCGGCGTGTGACGGATGGCATTGTCGAGCAGGTTGGAGAAGACCCGCTCCAGCCGGCGCACGTCGCCCTGGACCTGCGGCAGCGCGGGCACGTCCGACTTGATCTGGAGGTCCTTCTCCTGCGCCCGGCGCTGGAAACGCTCGACGCACGCCTGCAGGAGGTTGTCCAGCTCTAGAGGCTCCGGCTGCAAGGTGACCTGTCCGGCCTCGATCTGCGACAGATAGAGGAGGTCGTCGACGAGGGCGCGCATGCGCTGCGCCTCTTCGTTGATTATGCGCGACGATTCCGCCATGTCGGCCGGGTCTTCGATGGCGCCCTCCGCCATGCCTGGCTAAAGCCCTGGATCGACGTCAGCGGCGTCCGCAGCTCATGCGACGCGTCGGCGAGGAACTGGCGCAGGGTGGCCTGCGAGCGGTTGACCTCCAGGGCCATGGCGTTGAAGGCGGTCGCCAGCCGGGCGACTTCATCGCGACCGCGCACCTCGATCCGCTGATTGTAGTGACCGCGGGCCATCTCCTCGGAGGCGCGCGTGATCTGGCCGAGCGGCCCTGAGATGGAGCGCGATAAGACGAACGCGATGGCGACCGAGATGAAGAGGGCGATGCCGCCCGCTATGCCGACGCGCGGCAAGATGTCGACCCAGGCGGAGGTGATGTTGGCTTCGGGGACGGCAACGACGGAGCGATAGCGACTGAACATCTCCGGGCTCGTTCCCTCGCTGGACACAGTGTCGAGTGGCGTGTAGAGGAGCAGGTTCTGGCCGTCGTCGCTGAAGCGGACCTGCCGCACCCAGATGGGGCCGACGCGTTCGGTGCCGCCGGAAGAGGCGAGGGCCTGCACGGTTTCGCCTTCAAGCGATTGCTCGGTGTCGACGAGGATGGTGGAGGTCACCTTGTCGACGAGGAGGATGCGCACGTCCAGGCCGGCGGCGTAGTCGTCGAGCGCGGGCCGCATTTGCTCCGGCATCAGG
This sequence comes from Dehalococcoidia bacterium, assembly GCA_041501065.1. Taxonomy (GTDB): domain Bacteria; phylum Chloroflexota; class Dehalococcoidia; order DSTF01; family JALHUB01; genus JALHUB01. Next base: position 1,326 of record JBGQNJ010000140.1, on the reverse strand, counting down.
CCCAGCCACTCGAGGTAGGTCACGCGCAGGGCGAGCGGTTGCGCCAGCCGTCCGACTTTCTCCCGCTCCTGTTCAGTCTCATGGTTTCGGAAGAAGATGACGAAGCCGGTGCCGGCGGAGAACAGGCAGATAAATATGACGGCCGCAAAGGCCAGGATGAGCTTACTTCTTAGGCTTCTCGGCATCTGTGTTCACCACGAGCTTGTAGCCGATGCCCCAGACTGTCCGGATCTGGACGCTGGAGCCGGCAAGCTTTTCTCTGAGCCAGGCGACGTGGACGTCTATCGTGCGGCTATCGCCGTAGAAGTCGTGGCCCCAGACGCGCTGGATCAGTCTCTCGCGGTCCATCACGAGGCCTTCGTTCTGGAGGAAGGCTGCCAGGAGGTCGAACTCCTTGGCGCGCAGGGTGAGAGGCTCGCCCTTGAGGGTCGACTCACGGCGCGGAACGTCGAGGCGCAGGTCGCCGGCTTCGAGGACGGAGGCCGGCTCGGCCATGCCCTGGCTGCGGCGGAGGACGGCCTTGACGCGGGCGACGAGCTCGCGCGGGTTGAACGGCTTGGTCACGTAGTCGTCGGCGCCGAGCTCGAGGCCGACCACCTTGTCGACGTCATCGTCACGGGCGGTGAGGATGATGATGGGGACGTTGCTCGTCTTGCGCAGCTCGCGACAGACACTGAGTCCGTCCATCTCCGGCATCATGACATCGAGGACGATGAGGTCGGGGCGGTGGCTGTGCACTTTCTCCAGCGCCTGTTTGCCATCGAAGGCGCTATCGACGTCGAACCCTTCCTTGCTGAGGTAGAGGCGCACGAGCTGGACGATGTTGCGCTCGTCGTCGACGACCAGGACGCGTGATGGCATGCGTGTCACCTATGCCTATGATTGTACACTATGTACAGCGCTAAATAGAGAGCACGAAGCGCCGGCAGCCGGAAGTGCCGCTGTCATGTTGAGATTATCGGGCCGCCGGTGATAAACCAGCAATAATGACTTGTTAAGAGAGTGCTAAAGCTGAATTCAAGCACTCGCTGCGACGATGACGCGGGTGGGTATGAAAATGTTGCGAAATTGGGATCGTCTTTGCTATACTCCGGCCACGTGAAACCTGCCGTGGGGCGAGGAACGCGAAGGCCCGCCTATCGCTCTGGCCGGTGGACATGAGGTGGGGACAGGGCGATGCTGGCTGGGGAGGTGGTTCGTGGAAATCCCGGTATTACCCAAGTGTCAGAAGTGCAAGGTAGGAGACCTGGTGCCACTTTCTGACTTCGGCAGTCAGGGCGCACCTATTCACTACAAGGCGTGGGCCTGCACGAACCCCGATTGCGG
>JBGQNJ010000139.1:0-4568 GCA_041501065.1 Dehalococcoidia bacterium | reverse complement strand
GCTTCTGGGAAGGCCCCGGCCTTGAATCGCTACGCGGTGGCCTGGAGGGCAACGTCCGCACCGGCTTCATGGACCTGGACACCCTCCTCGGCGGGCTGAAACGCTCCGACCTGATCATCCTTGCCGCCCGTCCGAGCCTGGGGAAGACCAGCTTGGGGCTGAACATCGCAAGGAACGCGGCAGTTGGTCAGAACGCCAAAGTAGCGCTTTTCAGCCTGGAGATGGCGGCGGAACAGCTCGCGCAGAGGCTCCCGCCAGCGAGTCAGGCGTCGACTCGACGCGGCTGCGCCTCGGCCTGCACACCGAAGCAGAGGAGAGGCGTGTCATGAACGCCCTCGGCGTGCTCGCGGCCGCCGACATCTACGTCGACGATAGCGCCGTGCTGCGTATGCCCGAGATCCGCGGCAAAGCGCTGCGTCTCGCCCATGAAAGGGGGGTTGACCTCGTCATCGTCGACTACTTGCAGCTAATCCACGGCACGGAGCGAGGCGATAACAGGGTCCAAGAGATCAGCTACATCACCCGCGGGCTGAAAGAGCTGGCCCGCGAGCTCGACGTGCCGGTGATCGCCGTGTCGCAGCTCTCGCGCGCGCCGGAGCTTCGCTCTCCCCACATCCCGATGCTCAGCGACCTGCGTGAGAGCGGGAGCATCGAGCAGGACGCCGACCTCGTCGTCTTCATCTATCGCGAAGAGGTCTACGTGCGCAAGGAGGAGTGGGAGGTGACCCACGCGGATGGCTCCCCATATCCCGCGGGCGACGCCCAGATCATCGTCGCCAAGAACCGAAACGGGCCGACGGGCACGATACACCTTCGCTTCCGGCACAACATCGCCCGCTTTGAGGACCTCCTCCTGCGCGAAGAGGAGGGGGCGATGAGCCGTGCTTCACTCGAAGTGTGAGAGTCGCGTCATGAAGAGACTGGACGAGATCCTGAGACAGACGCAGTCGTTCCAGGGCGGCAGCACGGCCGCGGACGGTGAAGCCAAGGAGCCGCCGGAGGACGAGAACGACGAAGGCATGTGTCCTCTGTGCGACGGCGCCGGCTTCGTCCGCAAGGCGCTGCCGGTCGACCACCCGGAGTTCGGCAAGGCGTTCCCCTGCGACTGCGTCCTCCGCGAGCGGGAGGATCAGAGGTTCGCCCGGCTACAGCGCTACAGCAACCTCGGGCCTCTGACACGGCTCACATTCGGGAACCTGAGCGCCCGCGGCCGCAGCAGCAACCCCCGCGACCAGGAGCGGTTCCAGCGCTGCGTCGAAGAGGCGAGCGCCTTCGCCGAGAATCCGAGCGGCTGGCTGGTGCTATCCGGGCCGAGCGGCTGCGGCAAGACTCACGTCGCCGCGGCGATCACGAATCGATGCCTGGAGCTGGGAACGCCTGCCCTGTTCGTCATCGTCCCCGACCTGCTGGACCGCCTGCGGGCCGCCTATCACCCCGACAGCGCCGTCGGCTACGACGAGACGTTCGAGCTCGTGCGCAACGCCCCTGTGCTCGTCCTCGACGACCTCGGCGGTCAGAGCAGCACCCCGTGGGCGCAGGAGAAGCTGTCGCAGATCATCAACCATCGCTTCAACGGCCGCCTGCCGACGGTTATCACCAACTGCGGCCCGGTGCACAAGCTCGACGAGCGATGGCAGACCCGCCTTGCCGACCCCTCATTCAGCCGCGTCTTCGAGCTGGAGCCGGCGTCGGGCGGGAGAAGAGGCCGGCGGAAACTGGACGTCTTTGACCAGCCACGGTTCCGCAACATGACATTCGACAGCTTCGACACGCAGGGCTTCCACCTGCCCGTCGCGGAACGGCGGCGACTCGAAGACGCCTACCGCTTCGCCCTCGACTTCGCCCAAAAGCCCGAAGGCTGGCTGATGCTCACGGGCCCCCGCGGAAGCGGCAAGACGCACCTGGCGGTGGCCGTCACCAACTACCGCCGGCAGATGGGCGACTCGCCGTACTTCATGGAGGTCGCGGAGCTCCTGCATTTCCTGCGCCACGGCAAAGAGGCGGCGGAGCACTATTACGAAGAGATCGAAGAGATCCGCGGGACGCCTCTCCTTGTGCTCGACGACCTCGATTTCCGCCGGCGCAACCCCTGGTGGGATGAGCTATACCAGATCCTGAACCATCGCTACACCGCCCGATTGCCCACCCTCGTCACCACGCCACAAACGCTGGCGAACCTGTCGCTGGACGAGCTCGGCGAACGCATCGCATCGCTGCTGGGCGATCCCACCGTCTGCTCCGAGATGCGGCTGCCGGGCGCGCCCCAGAAGCCGGTAAATCCCTCGCCGGAAAGCGAGCCAACCCCGCGACGAAGACGGCGACTTTAGACATCCTCTCACCTTTTGCCGTTTTCCCGCTTTGTCGAGCACAATACGAGTGATTGCTTATATCTCGTATCTTGACATGCGGCTATCAGGTTGTCTATACTCACGCTGGCGGCCCGCTCTGCCGTGCATTTTCGGCGTTTCCCCGCATGGTAGGAAGCCAGAGGAGGACTCGAACAGTGGCACTAGAAGATCGGACGCTGGTCTGTCGGGATTGTGGAGAGGAGTTTACATTCACGGCGGGAGAGCAAGCATTCTACATGGAGAGGGGTCTCCTGAACGACCCGCAACGTTGCCCGACGTGTCGGGTTGCCAAGCGACGCGAGAGGGGTAGCGATCAGCGCACCCTGACAACGGTGGTCTGCGCATCCTGCGGCAACCAGGCGACGGTGCCTTTTGTCCCTAGGCTCGACAAGCCCGTCTACTGCAACTCGTGCTTCGAAAAGATGCGCTCAGCCGCGAGCGGCAGCGAGCATAGGGAGTCGGGCACGGCGCCGGTGATGTCCTAGCCTTGCACCGGATGGCCCTCCAGCCACGCTTCGCCGTCCTCCCATACCTGTTTCTTCCAGATCGGGACGATTTCCTTGATCCGGTCGATCGCGTAGCGGCAGGCCTCGAAGGCGTCGCCCCTGTGCGGCGCCGACACGGCCACGACAAGCGCCGTCTCCCCGACCTCCAGCCGGCCGAATCGGTGACGCACCGAGATGCGGGCTGCAGGCCAGCGGGCTAGTACCTCTTCCCCGACCTTCCGCATCTCCTTCTCGGCCATCGAACGGTAGGCGTCGTATTCAAGGTAGCGCACCTTGCGCCCGTGGTCCTCGTCGCGGACGACGCCCAGGAAGATGACGATGGCGCCGCTGCCGGGGTGCCGGACGTCTTCGACTACAGGGCCAGGGTCGAGGGGGTCTTCGGTCAGGTCAAACATCGCAGCCACCGCTGATAGGCGGGACCAGGGCGACCTCATCGTCGTCGCGAAGCGTGTAGTCGCGCGCCTTATACTCCTCGTCTACGGCGAAGGCGAGCGAGGCAAGCAACGGCTTGAGTCGCGGGTACTCGCGGCCCAACTGGTCTTCCAGGCCCCGCACTGTAGCGCCCTCCTCCAGATCGACGGTGATCTCCGGTCCGCCGACCAGGTCTTTGAGACCGGCGAACAGACGCACCTTCACCTTCATGATACGCCCCCATCGATTTGGCGCCGGCTCTTGATACCCAGAGGTGTCGGCCGAGCTGTCCTCAATCGCACGACGGTTATCTCTATCCTTTGTTTTGCCGATGATACATCGATGACAGTGCTTCTGTGATAGGCTATACTCTAGCTCCAGAAGCCCCAAGAACATAATGATCATCGGCGCGATACTAAGCAAGGCCGGCAGACAAGCCGTTGACTGGTTTTTTCCTCCGCGCTGCGCCGTCTGCGGAAGCGCGGAGTCGTTTCTCTGCCTGAACTGCCGGGGATCGCTTCCACGGGCGGAGCGACCGCGCTGCGCCGTTTGCTGGCAGCCCGGCGATTGGTCGGTCTGCCCGAAGTGCCAGCGATCGCGGCCCGCCTTCGATGGGCTTCGATGTCCCTACGTGTTTGAGGCAGGCGCCAGGGAGCTTGTGCACGGGTTGAAGTATCAGCACCAGTCGGTGCTCGCCGAGCCGATGGCGGAGCTTCTTTTTCGTTACTTGCTTGACGACTCGCTGCCCGCGGACGTGCTCGTGCCGGTGCCACTCTTCTTCCGGCGAGAGCGCATTCGCGGCTACAACCAGTCGACTCTCCTGGCCCGGGCGCTGGCGCGACACTTGGGGTTGCCGGCCGATGACCGGACGCTGGTCAGGGCGCGCAACACCGCATCTCAGGCCAGGACGTCCAACGTCGAAGAGCGAGGCGCGAACGTCAGGGACGCCTTCCGCTGCAGGGACCGGCGGTTGGCAGGAAAGCGAGTGCTGCTCATCGACGACGTGTCGACGACCGGCGCCACGCTCGATTCCTGCGCGCGGGCGCTGCTGGATGGCGGCGCCGCATCCGTGTGGGCGCTTACCTTCGCCCACGAGGACTAGACGGAGGCGTAATGTCCATTTTGGGTAGAGACGTTTTCGCGAGTGAACGGGACCGGGAGGACCGGCGATGCCGCTGCCGCAGCTAGTGATGTTCCTCGGTGGCATGGGTGGAAGCCCGATCGAGGACACCTTCGCGCAGGCGCTCGCGGAAGACACGCTGGACACGATGGAGCGCGTGCTCGAATCGGGCGGCGTCGACGG
>JBGQNJ010000138.1:0-4656 GCA_041501065.1 Dehalococcoidia bacterium | reverse complement strand
CTGAGGAGCGCCAGAGCGGCAGTCGAGGCGCCCGATGGGTACGAGCTGTCGAAGACGTTGCGCGGCCGCACGACGAGCAGCTTCCGGTCCCCCGCCGTATCGAAGAACGCCTCTTCACCCGGATCCCAGAAGAGGTCGATCATGCGCCGCGCGATTTCGACGGCCTGCGTCACCCGGCGAAAGTCGAACGTCGCCTCATACAGCGTTAGCAGGGCATCGACGAGACAAGCGTAGTCCTCCAGGTAGCCGTCTATCTTCGCCCGGCCGCCTCCGTCCGATGCCTTCCACGTGCGCAGCAGCCGTCCCTTATGCCATAGCGTGCCGAGGATGAATTCGGCGTTGCGCTCTGCCAGGTCGACGTAGGCGCGATTCGAAAAAGCAGACCCTGCCTCAGCGAACGTCTTCAGCATGAGGGCGTTCCATGACGTGAGGACCTTGTCGTCGATGTTGGGCCGCGTTCTCTTCTCGCGCGCTTCCAACAGCCGTCTACGTATCTCCCGCACGGCCTCACCCAGCTCCTCGACAGGCATATCCAGGTGCTGCGCAACCTCCTCGTCGTCCAGCGGCGTCGACAGCACGTTGCGTCCGCCGAAGTTTCCGGCGTCGGTTATCGCGTAGTAGGCACGCGCGACACGGCTCAGCTCCGGCCCCAGCAGGCTGTCCACCTCTGCCGCGTCCCAGACGAAGAACTTGCCCTCTTCGCCCTCAATGTCCGCGTCCTGCGACGAGTAGAAGGCGCCGATGGGATGCAGCATCTCCCTCTCGACGTAGGCCAGCGTCTCCTCAGTCACGCGACGGAAGAAGTCCTTGCCGGTCGCCTGCCACATGTGCAGATTGAGCATCGCGAGGAGAGCGTTATCGTAGAGCATCTTCTCGAAGTGTGGGATGCGCCAGGCCGGGTCGGTTGCGTAGCGGTGGAAGCCGCCGCCGAGCTGGTCGTAGATCCCGCCGCGGGCCATCTTGTTAGCGGTGATCTCCGCCATCGCTATGGCGCGCACCTCGCCCATCCGATGCCAATATCGCAGGAGGAACTCATGCACCAGCGGCTGCGGGAACTTGGGCGCGGAGCCCAGACCGCCGTGCTCGGCGTCGAAGGCGGCCGCCAGCGCTCGAAACGCGGAGTTCATGACCTCCGCCGACAGCACGGGCACGGCGACGGCCGGCCGGTTCTGGCTCTCCAGGTAGGCGATCACCTTCTCGCCTGCCGCTCGCACGTCGTCGCGACGCTCCCGATAGGCCTCGAGGACAGCGGTGAGGATGTCGCGAAAGGACGGCAGGCCGCTCTGGCGTCGCGATGGAAAGTAGGTGCCGGCGTAGAAGGGCTCGCTCTCGGGCGTCAGGAAGACGGACATCGGCCAACCGCCCTGGCCGGTCATGCCCTGAACCGCCCGCATGTAGATCGCGTCGATGTCCGGCCGCTCCTCGCGGTCCACCTTGATGCTAATGAAGTTCTCGTTCAGGAAGGCGCCGATCTCCGGGTCCTCGAACGATTCCTTCTCCATGACGTGGCACCAGTGGCATGAGGCGTAGCCGATGCTCAGCAGTATCGGCTTGTCCTCGGCGCGGGCGCGGGCGAACGCCTCCTCGCCCCAGGGATACCAATCTACGGGGTTGTCCTTGTGTTGCAGGAGGTACGGGCTCGTCTCGTGTGCCAGTCTGTTAGGCATGCTCGCCTCGAACGCTCGGGACGCCGACTAGCCGTAGCCGCTAATCTTCTCCGGCTCTATGCGTATGATGGCGCGCTGCTCGCCGGGCTGCCGGTACGGGTACGTGTCGCGGCCCAGGTACTTCTTCGCCAGCTTGTCGATGTGCGCGTCGGCGCCCTCGTGCGTCACTTCGACGACGCGGCCGCGCAGTGTAACCATCTCATACGGGTTCTCGCTGTTCAAAACGTCCACGGCCACGCGGGGGTCGTGACGGATGTTCTTCAGCTTCTGGCGGCCTTCCGCCGTGTTTATCAGGACGTCGCCGGCGTCGTAGTCAATCCATACGGGGGCGACGTGCGGTGACCCGTCGGGCATGACAGTCGCGAGGTTCCCGAAGTTCTTCCCCTCGATAAGAGCCCGAGCCTTATCCGGCAATTCAATGCCCATCGTGGTACCTCCGTGTACGCCTCTTCTGCCGCCGACAACAAGACGGGAGACGGCGAGGAGTCTCGCGCGTCTCCCCCAAGACCAGCATAGTTCCGGGCCGCCGTTTGTCAACCCCACCGTTGCTCGATCGGCCGGCGCGCCATGGCTGGTCTCGATCCGCCTTGTCGCCGTAACGGCTGAAGCGTTTGCTACTGCTTTTCATATCATCGCCGACCATCGTGAAGACGCCGTGACTTCGACAGCGACCGGCGTGAAAATGCCGTGATGGAGAAGGACGCCGGAGCGTGACCGATTCCCGCGGTCCCATTTCGGATGCTACACTGAGGTCGTGGACTCCTGGGACAAGCTCTACGACGACATCGTGACCTGTCGCAAGTGCCCGCGCCTCGTCTGGTGGCGGGAGAAGGTCGCGCAGGAGAAGCGCGCCTCCTTCCGCGACTGGACATACTGGGGGCGTCCTCTTCCGGGCTTCGGCGACCCCCATGCGGGCGTCATGGCCCTCGGCCTGGCGCCCGCTGCCCACGGCGGTAACCGCACCGGACGCATCTTCACCGGGGACCGCTCCGGCGACTGGCTTTACGCCGCGTTGTACCGCGCCGGTTACGCCAACCAGCCCACGAGCGTCAGCCGCGACGACGGCCTCCGACTCGAGCGCGCCTACGTCGCCGCCGCCGTCCGCTGCGCCCCTCCCGACAACAAGCCGACGCCGCAGGAGCGCGACAACTGCAACCCTTACCTTCAACGGGAGTTGGCGCTCCTCCAGGAATTGCATGTCATCGTCCCGCTAGGGCGTTTCGCCTACGACGCCCTGTCGCTTGCCCTCGGCTCTGCCTACCGGCGGTCAGGCCTGCGCCATCGGCCGCGCTTCGGCCACGGCGTCGAGTGGCCCCTGCCCGACGGCCGGACCGTCATCTGCTCGTTTCATCCGAGTCAGCGGAATACGTTCACGTCCAAGCTGACACTGGAGATGTTCGACGGAATCTTCGCACGGGTGAGAGAGCTGGCGCGGACCTGACGCGGTCTACCGCTTTCGCCAGGTGGTGCCGCCGGGTGCATCTTCGACGACGATTCCCAGCGCGTCGAGGCGGTCGCGGAGCTCGTCGGCGAGGGCCCACTGTTGGGCCGCCCGCAGCTTCGCCCTCAGGTCGATGAGAAGCTCGACGAACGGCGCCAGGTTCGCCACCAGGTCGCCGCCGGAAGCGCCGAGTTCCCTGCCCCACAGGTCGACCAGGCTCTTCAGCTCGGCCCGCGCCTGCGCGACAGCCTCTTCGCCGGCGCCGCTCGCTTCGGCCCGCTCGATGGCCTGTACCAGCTCGAACGCCTGCCCGGCCAGCTCGCCGTCCGACTTGCCGTTCTTCTGCGACGCCCGCGTCCGCTCCGCTTCGCCTACCCTGTGCGCCAGCTCCTCGCTTGCCTGGGCGGCGCTCTCCTTGACGGCCGCCTGCAGCACCGGCGCGCTCAGCGACATCGCCTCGCTGCGCAGCTCGTCGAGGCTGAACGAGCTGTCCGCCGGATACACCTTATCGACGCCTCGCGGACGGCGCACGGTCACCTGCCCGGCGCCCATCACGCGACACACGTCTTCGCCGAGGACGAGGATGCAGGCAGTGTACTCGTCGATCCCCAGGATCACCGTCCACTCCGGCAGGAGCGCTTCCAGGGCGTCGAAGCGGGGCTTCCCCATGAAGCAAAAGCGGGTGTCATAAGTGCCACCTTCGGAGTTGTTCCAGTGCGGGACGATAGTCAGGTCCAGGCCGTAGGGCGCCAGCAGGTTGAGGCCTTCCACCCAATGCGGGTCGGCGCCGACCTTATAGACCTCGTACACTGGTAGCGAGTAGTGGCCGATGGCGATTGCCGCCGCGCTCGCCAGCACCAGGTGCGCGCCTTCGTCGACACCACGCGCCACCGCGTCGATAAGCGGCGTGCCCGCCCAGTTGCGAATGGCGTAGGTGGGGCTGCCCGGCCCGGCGAAGATGTAGTTGGCGCGCTCGATCTTCCTCACCGCGTTCCGCAGCTCGGCGTCGGTCGCCTTCTCCCTCGACTTGAACGTCGCCAGCGCGCAGGGGACACCGACGTAGCGTTGGACATAGCTGCGGGCCTTCTCGGAGATGCTGTCGGCGTTGAGCTCGAAGCCGGCGGGCGTGTCGAGGAAGACGGCGTCGACCGGGCCCTGAATGCGCGAAACGACCCACTGGTGCACCCGGGTCATCGACTCCGTGAGCTCGCCGGAGCCCATGAGGGTCACGGTGCCGGCAGACGGGAAGGGCCGTTCCATCGATCTCACCCGCTGAATGGCGAACGTTTCTAGCCCCATTATACGCGACCGGCGTCGCCCGAATCGCTTGTCGACCCCCCCTTGCCACCGCGGCGGCTCGGGCTTTCGCACCACCGGCCCGGCGATCTAACATGTTTCTCACACAAGGTCGGCCCGGACTCACAAGGAGGAACACATGCCCTGGGAAAACATGCAGGCTATCTTTCGGCCGGAAGGCGTCCACATGGGGGTCATGAAGTCAGACCCGAAGAAATGCACGCGGCCCCGCGGATCGTCCTGCCAGTTGTG
>JBGQNJ010000137.1:0-4661 GCA_041501065.1 Dehalococcoidia bacterium | reverse complement strand
GTGTACTGGTAGTCCGGCGTCACACCGGTAACGCTGGAGGCGGTCAGGTTCTCTCCGCCGGCCGAAAGAGTCGCATCGAAGAACACCTGCGACGTAACGCTCTCTATATAGGGGTAGCGGTCCGGGTTGTTGATGGCTTCGGCGTCCGCGAGTACCAGCGTGAGCACCGTCCCGCCCACGGGGCTGTTCGTGGGGTTGTCTTCGGGCTTCCCGGGCCGGATGAAAAGGAGGTTGCTGCCCAGCCCGCGGATCTGGTCGGTGATCCCCTTCTGCGCACCCTGGCCGGCCGCCATCAGAGCGATGACGGCGCCCACGCCGATGACGATGCCCAGCATCGTCAGCATGGACCGCATCTTGTTGGCGGCGAGCGCTCGGATGGCGATGGGTATCGTGTCGAATATGTTCATCGGGACGCTTGCTGGCTAGGGCGGCGACCCGGCCGCGGGCACGGCAGGCGCGGAAAGCGCCGGCCGCCCAACGGCGGGAGAATTCTTCGTGTCGCTGACGATCTGGCCGTCGCGCAGCTTGACGATCCTGCGCGTATGGTGCGCGACCTCCATGTCGTGAGTCACGAAGACCACCGTTATCCCCAGGTCCCGGTTCAGCGTCTCGAAGATACCCATTATCTCGCCGCTTGTCGCCGTGTCCAGGGCGCCGGTCGGCTCGTCGGCCAGGATGAGCGACGGCCTGCTGACGATGGCGCGGGCGATGGCTACGCGCTGTTGTTCGCCGCCGGAGAGCTGCGTCGGCCGGTGGTGAGCGCGCTTTCCCAGCCCCACGTCCGCCAGCGCCTGCCTGGCCAGTTTCTTCCGGTTGCGCACCCCTCGATAGACCAGCGGCACCTCCACCTGTTCCAGCGCGGTCAGTCGCGGCAGCAGGTTGAAGCTCTGGAACACGAATCCTATGCAGCGGTTCCTGATCCGCGCCAGGGCGCTGTCGCTGAGGCTGTTGACGACCAGGCCGTCAAGGCTGTACTTGCCGGAGGTGGGCACGTCGAGACAGCCGACGATGTTCATCAGCGTCGATTTGCCGGAACCGGACGGCCCGATGATCGCCACGTGCTCGCCGCTCCCGATCTCGAGATCCAGAGGGCGGAGGGCGTAGATGGCCACATCGCCCGTCCGGTAGACCTTGCTGATGCCGTTGAGCTGGATCACCAGCGCTCCACCTGCCGCTACTGAATGCCGCCGGGCAACGGCGTCTTCTTGTCGTTCGCCTTGCTCGCCGCCGCGGTCGTCCGAACCGCTATCGTCTCGCCGACACTGAGACCGCTGACGATCTCGATGTTGTCGCCGTCGCTCAGGCCCGTGGTGACCGGCCGCGTCTCGATCGCCCCGCCGTCCGTAATCACCTCGACGATCTTCTCGACGCCGCGGCTGCGCACGACGGCGCTGGGGACCGCCACGACGTTCGGCCGCTGCTCCGTGACTATGCTGGCCGAGCCGTTCATGCCGGGCGCGGGATTTGGCCCCGATGGATCGTTCACGTTGCCGTTTATCTTGCATTTCACCTTGTAGATGATCACGCCCTGTTGCGTGTCTGGCGAAAGGCCGACGGCGAATATCTCGATGGGGTAGACCTTCCCCTGAATCGCATCAAACATGACACCGCCGACCTGGCCGACCTTGATGGAAGGCAGTTCCGTCTCGCCCACGTTCAGCTCGAATATGAGGGTGCCCGGCGTGAGGATGGTGACAGCCGGTATGGCCGGGTTGAGGACCTGGCCCAGCTTCACCGGCAGCGACGAGACTATGCCGTCGAACGGGGACACCAGGGTCGCGTCGCTGAGGGCGATATTCGCCTGTCGGAGCTCGAGCTCGGCCCGGTGCACCTGCTCCTGCTGCATCGAGAGCTCCGTCTGCGTCGCGCCTTCCGCCAACTCGTCACGCGCCGTCTCAGCCGCGCGGAGGTCTGCTTCCGCCTTGCTCAGGGCAGCATTGAGATCCGATACGTCCGTATCTGTGGCGCCGTCGATCAGCTCCTGGAGGGCCGCCTTGCTGGCGTACAAAGCCGCCTTCGCCGACGTCACCGCCCGCTCCGCGGCGTCGACGTCGTCATGCGATGCGCCCTCGTTCAACTCATCGAGCGCGATCTGCGCGGCGTCCAGTATGGACTGCGCTATAGCGACGTTATCGTCGGCGTCCTCCGCGGCGGTTATCGCGTTGCGATAGGTGGTGTTGGCATAGATCAAGTTCCCTGTGACCTGCTCGAGGTCGTTTATCGGCTCCGGCGTCGGGCGCGGCGTGCGCGTGGGAGTGGGTTGGTCAGTGGGGACAGGTGTACGGGTAGCGGTAGGCGTGGGAGAAGGGCCGGGCGTGCGCGTGGGAGTTGGATCGGGCTGCACGCTTTCGGACAGATCATCCACCTGGTCGTCCGTCAGCGTGACTTCGTAGTCGTTCGATTGAAGGCTCTGGCAGATGTCATCCAGGGCATCATCTATGTCGCAGTAATCCTCGGCGGCGTACTCGAAGGCGCTCTGGGCGTTCTCCTCGTTGCTTATCGCGTCGTCGAGAGCGCGCTGCGCCTGAGACAGCTTGATCTCCGCCTGCACGACGGAAGATTCCGCCGCCGCGAGGTTTGCATCGGTTGCGCCCTTCTCCAGGGTCTGAAGCTTCGCTTCGGCCGCTGCCAGGCTGGCTTCCGCCGCGGCGACGGCCTGCTGGGCAGCGGTCATCTTCGCCTCGGTCGCAGGGTCGAGGGCGTCCTTGAGGTCGTTCTGTGCCTTGGTCAGCGCCGCGTTCGCCGTCACGACGGCCTCGTACGCTTTGCCGAGATCGGTGGCGGTTGCGCCCTCTTCCAGCTTCTGCAGTTGCAGCCTCGCCAGGGCGAGCGCGGACTGGGCGGTTGCGGCGAGGTTCTGGAGATCGTCGGACTTGAGGCGCATGAGGGGCTGGCCCTCCTTCACCTCGTCGCCGAGCTTGACGAAGGTATCGGTCAACTGGCCGGCCATGGAGAAGCTGAGGACCGCCTCGTCTTGCGCCACGGCGACCCCCGACGAGGTAACCATCGCCCGCAGCGTCATCGTGCCGACGGTGTATTCTTCGTAGGAGTCCGTCTTATCGCTGCCACCCGCGAGTTTCATGTGGAGGAAGAATGCAGCAGCGCCCGCGACGACCAGCGCGATCGCCAGCACACCAAGCCGCCAGAACCAGCGCGACCGGCCTTCCTCGATCTCAACGTGTTGCATTGATTGGCCCTCGATCCGGTGCTGCCGCGTCCGCACGCGCGCAGCTAGTCATAACAATATGTCAGGTTCAGGGCTGAAGCGTCAAGGAGCATCTTGAAGCGCCCCCCTTTGGTCTTCCCTCGGCGCCTGCTAATATTGACGCGAATGCAGGCGCTTCGGCCATCAGACGATCACATTTCACGCTGAAAGGAAAGCGACGACATGACCCAGATAAACGGCGGCGAAATGCTTGTGCGCATACTGGAGAGGGAAGGGGTGAAGCAGGTCTTCGGCCTTCATGGTGGCCACATCGACCCCATCTTTCAGGCCTGCGCCGACCACGGCATCGCCATCTACGACACCCGCCACGAGGCCGCTGCCGGCCACATGGCAGAGGGATGGGCTCGCCTGACCGGCGACCCCGGCGTAGTGGTGATCACGGCCGGGCCTGGCGTGACTAACGTGGTGACGGCGGTGGCCGACGCATACGTCGACGCCGTGCCCATGGTGGTGATCGGCGGCCGGCACCTCGTGCGCGACGAGGACAAGCTCCTGCTGCAGGACTTCGACGGTCGCGCGCTGATGCAGTCGATCACTAAATGGTCGCGGACGGTGACAGATCCGGCGCGCATCGCGGAGTACACCGCGATGGCGTTCCGGGAGGCGAAAAGCGGCCGTCCGGGGCCTGTCTTCCTGGAGATACCCTTCGACGTGCTCACGACGGCGATAGAGGAGGAATCAGTCCCGCATTCGTATGTGTCCGAGTGCAGTTGCCCGGCGCCGGCGGCCGAGGCAGTGGAGAGGATGCTGGCGATGCTGGCAGAGGCGAAGAGGCCGCTCATAGTTGCGGGGCGCGGCGCCTGGTTCGCGGGCGCCAGCGCCGAGTTGCGCGAGTTCGCGGAGAAAACGTCCACTCCGGTAGTCGCACACGGCCCGATAAGGGGCGCCGTCCCTGAAGAAGGTCACCCCATGGGAGCGGGAAGCCTTATGACGCTGGTGGTGCTCTCCATGCAGCCCGAGAACGCGCCCGACTTGGTCGTCTTACTCGGCGCGCGCGTCGGTCTCTTTCTCGGCGGCGGGAGCTTGCTGCCGGCAAATGCAAAGATCATACAGATCGACGTCCAGGGGTCGGAGATCGGCCATGGTCGCAATGTCGATCTCGGTATTACCTCTGACTGCCGCGAAGCCCTGCGAGCGCTCATCAGGGCGGCTGAGGGTCGTACGTTCCCGGACCGGCGCGACTGGTCGGCAGCGCTGAAGGGCGCGCAGCACGCCTGGCAGTTCCTCTACAAGGATGCGCTGGAATCGGACGGTACCCCCATGCACCCGCTGCGCCTCATGCAGGAGATAGACCGCTTCCTCGGCGACGACGACGTCCTTGCCATCGACGGCGGGGAGACGTTCGTCTGGATGCAGTTGGCGGCGACGATGAACAAGCCCGGCCGTTTCATGTCCTACGGCTATCTAGGCTGCCTGGGCGTCGGCATCCCCTTTG
>JBGQNJ010000136.1:0-4666 GCA_041501065.1 Dehalococcoidia bacterium | reverse complement strand
GTCGGCTCCGAGGTCGCAGAGGACCATGCTGGCGAAGGGGCCGGCGAGCACCCACGTCAGATCGAGCACTCTCACGCCGTCGAGCGGTCCCATGGCGGCCTCCTCACGATGGGTTTCGAGGGCAGTGTGGCATCCGGCGTCGCCGTCGTCAAACCGAGGCTGTTGATCCACGCGGCAAAGGCGTTATGATGCCCTCGATCCCGCGTTTCGATTGGAGTTGAGCGTGGCTATAGACTGGCACAAGGCGACGCGCGAGGCGACGGACCTGCTCTGTCGCTACATCGCCGTCAATACCGCCAACCCGCCGGGCAACGAGCTCGCGGGCGCTCGCTTCCTGGCGCAGGTCCTGCGCGAAAACGGCATCGACAGCGAGACCTACCCAGTCGACGCCCAGCGCGCGAACATGTCGGCGCGACTTCCCGGCGACGGCAGCAAGCGCCCCCTCGTCCTGCTGAACCATATCGACGTCGTGCCCGCCGAGCGCGAGTTCTGGCAGGAGGACCCCTTCGCCGGCGCCGTCAAGGATGGCGTCATCTGGGGCCGCGGCGCCCTCGACATGAAGTCGATGACGGTGATGGAGCTCATGACGCTTCTCCTGCTGCGACGCCAGGGGCTGCCGCTCAAGCGTGACATCCTCTTCCTGGCCTGCGCCGACGAGGAGCAAGGGGGTGTCGCCGGCATCGACTGGCTGGACGCGCACCACCCGGAGCTTTTCGACGCGGAGTACGTGATCAACGAGGGTGGCTACGGCAGCACGGAAATGTTCGGTATTCGCCGTCCCGTCTTCTCCTGCTCCGTCGGCGAGAAAGGCCCGCTATGGCTGCGACTCGTCGCGCGCGGAATGCCCGGCCATGGCTCCGTGCCGCACCCCGATAACTGCCTGGAGAGGCTCGTCCGCGCCCTCTATAAGGTCCAGACGTGGCGGAGGCCCATCACGCTCCTGCCGGAGGTGGCGACGATGCTGAAGCGGCTGAAAAGCGTCGGCATCTTTAGCGAGGAGATCTCCGAGCACGGGCTGACCGGCGTCGCGGAGAGCAATCCACTCCTGCGAGCGCTCCTGACGGATACCGTAAGCACCACGATGTGCAACGCGGGCGTCAAGTCCAACGTCATCCCGGCGGTCGCCGAAGCGACGCTCGACTGCCGGCTGCTGCCCGGCCACGATCCGGCAGCATTCATCGACGAGGTCAGGCGCGTCATCGACGACCCGCGGGTCGAGGTCGAGCAGGTCATGGAGTCGCACACGCCGATCTCGCCGGTGGGCACGGAGCTTTTTGGCGTCATCGACGCCGTGAGCCGCGAGACCGTGCCGGATGCCATCGTAATCCCCTCTATTGCCACCGGCTTCACCGACTCGCGCGTCTTCCGGAGGCGCGGCGTCACCGCTTACGGCTTCGTGCCCTGCCTGCTCGAGCCGGCGGAGGTCGCGACGGTCCACGGCAACGACGAGCGAATCCCGGTCGAGAAGCTGGGCCTGGGGCTGCGCATGCTCTACGAGGTCGTAAGGCGCATGTGCGTCGAGTAGGCTGCTTTCGAGTACAAATCGATCGACACAAGGAGGGAAGATGAAGCCGGAGGAGATAAAGACGATAGGCATCATGGGCGGCGGCGTGATGGGCGGCGGCATCGCGCAGGTGCTGGCGGTCGGCGGCTACCATCCGATAGTGCGCGACCTCACGCAGGACTTGCTCGACAAGACGCGCGAGACGATCGTCGACGGCCGCTTCGGTCTGAAGGCCGGCGTGCAGCGAGCCAAGCTCAGCGAGGCGGAGATGGAGGCGGCGCTGTCGCGAATCGACTTCACCACCGACATGGCGGACCTCCGCGACGTCGACCTGCTGATCGAGGCGATACCGGAGGACCTGGAGCTGAAGCGCAAGGTCTTCGCCGAGCTGGACAACCTCATCCGGCCGGAGGCGGTATTCGCGACCAACACGTCGGGGTTCGCCATCGCCGACCTCAACCAGGCCGTCTCCCGCAAGGACCGCTTCGGCGGCATGCACTGGTTCAGCCCCGTGCCGGCCATGAAGCTGGTGGAGGTCATCTACTCTCCTGAGGCGTCGGAGGAGACCGTCGCCTGCATCGAGGCTGCCGGCACGAAGGCGGGCAAGGTGACGATCCGCGTCAAGGATGCGCCCGGCAAGTACGGCTTCATAGCCAACCGAATCTACTACGCCGCCGCCGCGGAAGCCCGAAAGATCCTGGATGAGGACATCGCCAGCGCGGACGACATCAACAAGGCGATGGTGTACGGCTTCAACTGGCCGGTCGGGCCGCTGGCCATGAGCGCCGGCGCGCGCAGCGGCTGGGGATAAGCCGCTTCGCTTGTGGAGCACTCTCGCGCTATCATTAGGTTGAGAGATTTGGCCGGAAGGATTGTTATGTCGAGTAGTGAGTCGCTGGACCGCGGACTGAACGACGCCGCGCGCATCATCTCGTTCTCCAACTACGTCGTCGCGCTCGTCGGCGCGGGCATCTCCGTGGAGAGCGGCATACCGCCGTTTCGCGGCCCCGGCGGCATCTGGACGAAGCTCGGCGAGCCGGTCGCCAACGGCTACCAGCGCTTCATGGACGACCCCGCGGCCTGGTGGGCCGAGCGCCTCTCCGACCGCGACGAGCTGTCGGAGTTCATGAAGGCGCTCGACGAAGCGAAACCGAACGCGGCGCATCGGGCCATGGCTGAGATGGAGCAGGCGGGCTTCCTCTAGCACATCATCACCCAGAACATCGACAATCTCCACCAGGAGGCCGGAAGCCAGGCGATCACGGAGATCCACGGCAACCGGCTGAAGCTGCGCTGCATCGAGTGCGACGCCCGCTATCCACTGAAGGGCTTTGCGCTGGACGAGGTGCCGCCGCGCTGCCCGCAATGCACCGGCATCGTGAAGACGGACACCGTCATGTTCGGCGAGCCGATCCCCGCCGACGCGCTTCAGTCCTGTCGCTATCACACGCAACTCTGCGACTGCATGCTGCTCGTCGGCACGTCGGCGCAGGTCTATCCGGCGGCGGAGTTCCCGATAATCGCCGCCCGCGCCGGCGCCGCCTTGATCGAGGTCAATCCGATGGAGACGCCGCTCTCCGGCTTCTGCCAGGCCGTGCTGCGCGCCCCCGCCGGCGAAGCGCTGCCGGCGCTCGTCGACCGGCTGCGCGGGACGGGCACGGCTCCATCGTAGGCGCCTGAAGGAGGAAGCGATGCCCGAAGACCGCGACCAAACCGTCACCCTGGCGGTAGCGGCGATGAACGCCGTCCACGACACGTCGAAGAACCTCGCGAAGTACGCCTCGTTCATCGACGAAGCGGCGGCCCAGCAGGCGCGACTGCTCGTCCTGCCGGAGCAGAGCCTCCAGGGCTACCTCTATCACCTGAACCACGAGCTCTCGCCGGACGAAGCGAACTACCTCTACGAGACGGCGGAGCCGATTCCCGGTCCATCGACGGAGCGGGTGGCAAAGCTGGCGCGTAAGGCGAAGATGTACGTCATCTTCGGCATGACGGAGCGCGTCGGCGTCTCCAGCAGCGGCGTCCTCTACAACTCCGCCGTGCTCCTTGGGCCGCGCGGCGTCGCCGGCGTCTATCGCAAGGTGCACGCGCCCGGCGACGAGTACCACATATTCCGGCAGGGCCGCGACTGGCCGGTGTTCGAGACGGATATCGCTCGCATCGGCATCCATATCTGCTACGACATGCGCTTCCCGGAGGCGGCGCGAGAGATGGCGCTCAAGGGCGCGGAGATCCTCGTGCTGCCAACGGCCTGGCCGCAGCAGAACGGCTTCGCCTATGACATCCTCGACCGGGCGCGTGCCGCCGAGAACGAGTGCTGGTTCCTATCGTCGAACCAGGTCGGCACGTGCGATCAGGGGCGGCTCACCTACTACGGCCACAGCCGCATCATCGGGCCGTTCGGTAACGTTCTGGCCGACACGGGCGACGACGAGGCCATCGTGACGGCGACAGTGCCGGCCGATTCGCTGCGACGCCGGCAGTGGGGGTCGATGAACGTCTTCCACGACCGCCGGCCGGACACCTATCACAACCTGGCGAGCGAGGAGATCTACACCACGTACGGCATCCAGAGCGACTCGCGGGGCCGCAAGACGGCTCCCGAAACGAAGCGCCCGCGCCGGCGTGGAGCGGGACGCTAGTGCCCGACCTGCTGAAGGCGGCCATACTCGGCATCGTCCAGGGGCTGACGGAGTTCCTGCCGGTCTCGTCGACCGGCCACCTTGTCCTCCTGGAGAAGGCGTTCGGGCTTTCGCAGGACCGGCTGGGGCTTCCCTTCGACGCTGCGCTGCACCTGGGCACGCTCCTCGCCATTCTCGCGTTCTTCTGGGCGACCATCTTCCGAATGGTGGGCGCCTGGCTGGCGAGCATCCGCGAGCGGCGCTGGGACCTCAGCACGGACTCGCGCCTTGCGTGGCTGATAGCGTTGGCGACGGTGCCAGCAGGGGTAATCGGTTTCTTCTTCGAAAGTACTGTCGAAGAGAAGTTGCGACAGCCGCTGACGATCGCGGCCATGCTCGTCGTCTTCGGCGGCGTCCTGCTGCTGGCGGAGCTGTTAGGAAGCAGGAAGCTGCGGGCGACGCAACTGGGCGCGGGGAGCGCGCTCTTCGTCGGCCTGGCGCAGGCGATAGCGCTTATCCCCGGCGTGTCGCGCTCCGGCAT
>JBGQNJ010000135.1:0-4673 GCA_041501065.1 Dehalococcoidia bacterium | reverse complement strand
TGCCTGCCGCGAGCGACAGGTTGGCGAGGTCAAGCTTCTCCTGCTCGGCGACGAGCGCGAGTGCCTTGTCGATCATCTCCTGCGGCGGCCCGGACTCGCCGGGAGGCGGCGCTGCGGCGATTGGCGCGCTCGCTGCCGTCGTGGCCTCCGAAGGCGTCATCGCGACCTGCTCTTTCGTGCCGCCTTTGCAGGCGATGAGCGTTGCCAGGAGCAGCGTCGCAAGCATTACCGCAGCAGTCAGAGGGAGACGTCGCATCTTGCCTGTCCTTCCTGTGCTAAGGCCGCTAATTGCTAAGGCGAGAAGACAGATATAACCTTTGATGGAAATCGTAAGGGAGCGCCCGCCTACGGTCAATCGGGGATACCCCCTGGTGGCCACCGGCGGCCCGGCGGCGTTGACCACTGATGGACTCGCTAGTAGCATTCTCCTCACCACGAATGCCACGGAAACCGTCTCTCGGAGGTATCAGCCATGGAAGTTATCAACCCTAGAGTGCGGCGTTTCACCCGGTCGGCCATCGAGGCCCCGGAGGAGTTCTGGGCACGCGCCGCCGACCAGGTCCCCTGGTTCCGCAAGTGGGACAACGTCTTCGAGTGGACGCCGCCCACGTTCCGCTGGTTCGTCGGCGCCCAGACAAACCTCTGCTACAACTGCCTCGACTATCACGTCGAGCGCGGGCACGGCGGCCACGCGGCGCTCATCGCCGAGGACGAGCGCGGCGGCAGGCGCGTCTACACCTACGCCCAGCTCCTCTTCGAGGTGAAGCGGACAGCGGCGGCCCTTCGCGGCCTGGGCATCAAGCGCGGCGACCGCATCGCCATCTACATGCCTACCTGTCCCGAGGCGATTATGGTGATGCTGGCGGCCGTGCGAATCGGCGCCATTCACGTGGCCATCTTCGCCGGATTCGGCGCCGCCGCTTTCGCCGACCGCGTCGTCCGCACCGGCGCGCGCGCCATCTTCGCCGCTGACATCACGTATCGCAAGGGCAAGGACGTGCCCCTCAAGGAGATTGTCGACGCCTGCCTGGAGGAGGGCGCGGACCAGGTCGTCGAGAAGGTCGTCCTTCTCCGTCGCACCAACGCCGACATCTCCATGAAGCCGGGCCGCGACATCTCCTGGGACGAGTTCCTGGCGCTCGGCGAAGGTCAGGGCGACGGCTACGAGATCATGGAGGCGAACGAGCCGGCGTACATCCTGCCCACGTCCGGGACGACGGCAAAGCCGAAGCTGGCAGTGCACACGCACGGCGGCTACCAGGTGCACACGTGGAGCATGGCGAACTGGATGTTCGGCCTGAAGAAGAACGATGTCTGGTGGTCGACGTCGGACATCGGCTGGGTCGTGGGCCACGGCTACATCGTCCATGCGCCGCTGCTCTACGGCTGCACGACGATTGCCTACGAGGGCGCGCCCGACCACCCCGGGCCGGAGACGTTCTATCGCATCATCGAGGAGAACAAGGTGAGCGGCATGTTCACGTCGCCGACGCTGGTGCGGCTGCTCATGCGCTACGGCGCCGACGTGGCGCGCGGGTTCGACCTTAGCTCGCTGGAGCGCGTGTTCTGCGCTGGCGAGGTGCTGAACGCACCCGCCTGGGAATGGATGCAGAAAGAGGTCCTGAACGACGAGGTGCCGGTCATCGACCACATGTGGGCGACGGAGACCGGCGGGCCGATAGTCGGCAATCCCTACGGGCTGGGCCTCTTGCCGATAAAGCCCGGCTCCGGCGG
Source organism: Dehalococcoidia bacterium (assembly GCA_041501065.1). Classification (GTDB taxonomy): domain Bacteria; phylum Chloroflexota; class Dehalococcoidia; order DSTF01; family JALHUB01; genus JALHUB01. The sequence goes on along the minus strand of JBGQNJ010000135.1, from coordinate 2,939 downwards.
CATCCCGCTGCCCGGCATCGAAGCCGCGATCATGACCGCGGAGGGCGAGCCCGTGCCGACCAACGAGAAGGGCCTATTCGTCATCAAGCGGCCTTTCCCGGGGCTGACTTCGACCCTGTGGGGCGAGCCTGACCGCTACGGCGCGGACTACTGGGAGCGCATCGCCAACGCCAGCGTCTACTCCACCGGCGACGCCGCGTCTATGGATGAAGACGGCTACATCTGGTTCAGCGGCCGCGCCGACGAGGTGATAAAGATCGCGGCGCACCGGATAGGCACCATCGAGGTCGAGACTGCCTTCCTGCACCACCCGGCCTGCGCGGAGGTCGGCGTCACCGGCCGCCCCGACGAGCTGCGCGGCGAGGTCGCATCGGCCTTCGTCGTGCTGAAGCAAGGGCACCTGCCTTCGGAGGAGTTGCGCAAGGAGCTATTGCAGACGGTTCGGAGGGAGCTGGGCGCTCTCGTGGTGGTCGGCGACATCAACTTCGTGGAGATGCTGCCCAAGACGCGCAGCGGCAAGATAATGCGCCGCGTCCTCAAGGCCGTCGTGTCGGGTCGCGACCCCGGCGACGTGTCGACGATCGAGGACGAGGGCTCGGTCGAGGAGGCGAGAGAGGCCTGGCGGCAGATGAGCGCGCAAGTCGGCGAGCAGAACCCTTAGCCAGCAGCCTCGCTGCACCCGCTCCGCGGCTCAACGTGCTGTGGCGTCACGCCGTTCCAAAAGGCTGCTATGTCTGGTATCCTTCTTTCTAGCAGGACCAGCGGAGAAAGAGATGACTACGGCGAGATCGTCACCCTGGCCTACCTACCGCCCCAGGCACAGAATCCGTCTGGTCACGGCGGGATCGTTGTTCGACGGCCACGACGCGGCGATCAACATAGTGCGGCGTTTGCTCCAGGCCGGCGGCGCGGAGGTCATTCATCTCGGGCATAACCGGTCGGTGGCCGAGATCGTCAAGGCCGCTGCCGAAGAGCACGTCAACGGCGTTTGTGTCAGCTCTTATCAAGGCGGCCACAACGAGTTCTTCCGCTTTCTTGTCGATGGACTGAGGGAGGCGGGCGCGTCGCACATCAAGGTGTTCGGCGGCGGCGGCGGCACGATCCTGCCCTCAGAAATCGAAGCCCTCGAAGCCTACGGAGTGTGCCGCATCTACAGCCCAGCAGACGGACAGAAGATCGGCTTCTCTGGCATCATCAACGACGTGCTCGAGAAGTCTGACTTCGACATTCTGGATACGCTGAACCCCGGACGCCTTGATGCCGCAGCCCTGCTCACGCTCGCCGAGCACCGCGACAGCTTGCCCGCGCTTCTGCGGGAGGCGTTCGAGGGGCGTCTCAGCGAGGCACGCGAGAAGGGCGACAAGCCGCTCGTCGTCGGTGTTACGGGCACCGGTGGGGCCGGCAAGTCCTCCCTCATCGACGAGCTCGTCTGCCGCATCCGTCGTCAATTCCCAGACAAGAAGATCGGCATCCTCTGCGTAGACCCATCGAAAAAGAAGACGGGAGGCTCTCTTCTCGCCGACCGCATCCGCATGAACTCGCTCGACGAGAACGTCTTCCTGCGGTCGATGGCGATGCGGGAGTCGCGAGCGGAGCTCCCGCGGGCGATCGGCCCGGCGCTCGACGTGATGAAGGGCTGCGTCTTCGACCTGCTGGTCCTGGAGACGGCCGGGATCGGCCAGGCTGATTCGGCGATGGTCTCCTTCTGCGACGTCAACATCTACGTGATGACGGCTGAATACGGCTCGCTCACCCAGCTCGAGAAGATAGAGATGTTGGACCACGCCGATTTCGTGGTCGTCAACAAGTTCGAGCGACGCGGCTCGGAAGATACCCTGCGTCACGTGGTCAGGCAGGTGAAGCGCAACAGGCGGCTGGACCCCGCCCTCGACGATAAGGAGGTAATGGCTTTCGGCACCATCGCCTCGCGCTTCAACGATGGCGGCGTGACGGCGCTCTTCGAGAACGTGGTCGCTCGAATCGGGGAGATGGACCCGGCCCGCTCCTGGGACCTGGACCACGCGCCGACCAGCGAACGGCACTCTCGCACGGCTGAATCGACGCTGCCTCCCGACCGCCAGCTCTATCTGAGCGAGATCGCCCGCTGTGTTGAGAACTACTGCGAAGAGGGGCGAAGGGCGGTCGAAACCGTCACCGACCTCTTCGGTATCAATCGCGCCCTCAAAGCCCTGGGAGCGCGCGCGCCGGACACCCCGCACGAGCCGCTGCCTGTTAAAGAGCGCGATTCCGGGGCGGTGAGAGAGTTGAAAGCGGCCTATCGGCAGGCCTTCGAGCGTCTCCGTGTCGATAACAGGGAGACCTTCCTTTCCATGGTCGCGCATCTCGATGCCTTCCGCGGCAAGGTGTACACGTACAGGGTGAGGAACCGGGATGTGCGGCAGCCCCTGACGACCGAGTCGCTCGCAGGGCTCGAAATCCCCAGGCTGGCCCTGCCGGCCGCCGAGGATTGGCCCTCGCTCTTCCGGTTCGTCTATTTCGAGAACCTGCCGGGCTTCTTCCCCTATGCCGGCGGCGTCTTCCCTCTCCGGCGCCCGGAGGAGGACCCGACGCGCATGTTCGCGGGGGAAGGGCCGCCGGCGCGGACGAACGCCCGCTTCCACTACATCTCGAAAGAGCAGCCGGCGAAGCGCCTCTCTACCGCATTCGATTCGCTGACTCTCTACGGCGAAAATCCGACGCAGCGTCCCGACATCTACGGCAAGGTCGGGGAGGGCGGCGTCTCGATCTGCACCGTGGAGGACATGGAACTGCTCTACGCCGGCTTCGACCTCTGCGATCCGGCGACCAGCGTGAGCATGACGATCAACGGGCCGGCGCCCGCTATTCTCGCCTTCTTCATGAACACCGCAACCCGCCAGGCCTGCCGCCGCTACCTTCGAGAGCAGGGACGCCTCGACATCACCGAGGACGAGATCTGC
>JBGQNJ010000134.1:0-4698 GCA_041501065.1 Dehalococcoidia bacterium | reverse complement strand
GGTAGTTCTCCTTAGACTGGTATTCATCGTAGATGAAGTTGACGATGTCATCCGCCATCTCTCGCGTGCCCGGCGCGTCGGAGCCGAACTTGGGGACGCGCTTCATGATACGCGCGTGCAGCGCCTCGTGGCCGACGAAGTCGTCGCGGAGCGCCTGTAGCAGCGTCTTGAAGTCGACAGCCTTCTCTTCGTAGACCAGTTGCTTGATGGCCAGAAGGCTGTCCACGACGTCGGCGACCGACACCAGCGCCGCGCCGGAGCTATTGTACTTCGCCCCACCGAGGATTACGTCGCGGCCGCTCTCCAGGCACCCCTGGACGAGCGACGACAGCAGCGGCGTCGGGTGCAGGTACTGGTGCGCCCGCCCGAGCAGGTTGTTGTACTCTATCGACTGCCCGATGACGTATCCCAGTTGCTCCTTGTAGGCGGCGAGGAACTTGTCGAACGTGTCGAAGCGCGAGGCGTCGGTGGGGTCGCCGGTGTGCGGGCCGATCTGCTCGCGGATCAGCGGGTGGTAGCCGTCGTTGAGCGCCATCTCCATCGCCGCGACGGTGTTAAGGAGCATGCAGTTGGTATGGCCGATGTGCCGCCCGCAGCTCGTCGGCTCGACGCAGCCGGTGGCGCCCCAGTCGCGCGCGTCCTCGATGGCGAACCCCTGGTTGACGAGGGTCGCGATGACCGCCTCGTCGTTGTGGATCGATGGCGTCGACGTGGTGATGACGTTGACCTCGCAGAGACGGCGCAGGTATTCCAGCGAGTTCGCTTTCGGGTGGAAGCGGGCGTTCAGGTTGGGGTCGCGCATGGTCAGGATCTCGGCGACCTTGAGTATGATGTAAGTCATGTCGCAGACGGCGCTGTTGCCTTCGCGGTCGACGCCGCCGACGGTCATCGCCATGTCCGACGAGCTGCCCGCGAACAGCCGCATGCCCACGCTGGGCACGAGGGGCAGGTGGTCGTTGCACTGCAGGAAGAACGACCCCACGAGCTCGATGGCCCGCCGCACCACGGCCTCCCGTTCTTCGTCGGTCTTCGCCTTCGCGATATCGTTCAAGAAGTAAGGCTGGAGCCAGGCATCCAACCGGCCGAGCGAGAGGCCCGCGTTCATGTTCTCCATGTGCAGCGCGATCTGGAGCAGGAGGATGACGCTCAGCGCCTCGTGCAGCGACTCCGCAGGCCCGGCCGGCACCTTGCGGCAAATGCGTGCGATCTCCAGGAACTCGTTGCGACGCTCTGACTGCGATGCGTCGCCGTCGAGCTCCGCCGCCATCGACTCCGCCTTCTCCGCCAGCCGCTCGGCGTAACACAACACGCCGTCGATGACGGTCTGGACGGCGCGGTAGAAGTTGCGGGCGCGCTCATCCGTCGCGGCGGCCTCGTAGCGGGCGGCGTCCTCGCGGAAGGCGAGCAGGCCTCTCTCCAGCACCGCCGGATAGTCGGGGATGGTGTGCGAGACGGCGGCGGTCTTCCACATGAAGTAGAGCACCCAGCGCTCGTCGAGTTGCTGGCAGCGGGCGTTGTTCCACTCGCGACGCGTCCACTCGCGGATGTTGCGGTCGACCCAGAAGGGGAAGACGTCCTGGTTGAGCAGGTCGACATCCTCCGGCGAGATGCGGTACGGGTTGAGCTCGCGGCCGGCTACGGTTGTCAGCTCCGGCCAGATTGTCGTGCCGGCCGTCTCCGGATAGATCACGACGCCGGGGAACCTTGTGGTCGTCGTGCCCGGCAGCAAAGCGCGGTCGCGGATCAGCGGCTGCTTGTTGACGAGGACATGGTGGAGCGCGCCAGCCTGCCGCAGCTCGGGGTCGATCTCGTGGCCCTCGGCGTCGGTCTCGAAGCCGTGCTCGCGGTAGTACTCGGTGACGAGGCGCGGCCGCTCGGTGCAGATCTCGCCGCGAGCGCCGAAGAACTCCGCGCGCATCGCCTTCAGTCGCGGGAAATCGTCGAGGGTGTAGCGGCTCAGATAGGGGTCTTCGAGGACAGCGGTCTCCGGCGTCTTCTCGCAACGCAGCGTTTCCCACTGCTTCTCCGCCCGCGACGTCGCCAGCATGGAGTCGCCGCGCTCAGTCTTGGCGTCGACGCCTTCGGTGCCCTGTTGTAGCGTTTTCCGCCAGCCACGGTTGCGCGTTATGGCCGTGAGGTGGCCCAGGCGGGCTAGATAGCTCATGTTGCCCTCGAACGAGAGCTTGTTCTCGATCATCAGGTTGAGCGGATCGGTGCGCGCGAAGGGCGAGAGGAAGGACCGCAGAGCAAAGGCATCGCTGAAAGTGGCGACGAGGTGCGGGTCCTGCGCCTTGCCCGCGCCGGCGCGCATCCGGCCATCTTCGATGGTAAGATAGAGATTGACGGCGCCGTTAGCGGTCCGGAACTGATAGCGAGTGTCGAACGGCTCCGTGGTGCCGTTGCGACGCCGGTAGAGCTGGCTCCTGAGGCCGGCGTCCCGGTTGAACGTAAAGGCCATCAGCTTAAGGACCGCGGCCAGATAGGGACCTGTCGTGCGCTCGAGGAGGGACTGTTTCACTCCCATGATCGACCTCCTGTGGAAGCCTTGTATCCGTACGTCGATTCTACCACCGATGGAGCGAGAGGGCGCGTTTTCAGGGGATTCGCCACTCGACAGGAGCGATTGATACTCGTATCATCGCGGAAGTCAGCGTTAGGTGCAGCTAGAGGAAGGAGACTCGCATGCCGACCGAATACCCGGTGACCTTCGGCGCCACGCGCCCGGAAAAGTTCGAGCGTCCCCAGATCTTCCTTCGCATTCTCCTTTGGATCCTTCTGAGTTGGATTGTGGGTCTGGCCTATTTCGTTCTGCCGATCGCGGCGGCGATATACATATCACAGAAGGGCTCGGAGAAGTTCCTCGAAGAAGACGGGCCGAAGATGACAGGATGGGTGCGCTGGATCATGGCGTTCTACGCCTATCTCGTCATCGTCACGGACCGGTTCCCGTCAGAGAAGGCGGAAGAGCTTGTGAAGTTCGAGGTGCGGACCAGCGGCACGCCGACGGTAGGCTCGGCGCTGCTACGCCTCATCTACAGCATCCCGAGCGCCTTCGTCCTCGGCCTGCTGAACGTCGTGTCCGAGGTCCTCTGGGTCATCGCGGCGATCATGGTGCTGGTGCAGGAGAACTACCCGGACGGCATCTACAACTTCCAGCTCGGTATCATGCGCTGGCAGGCGCGCCTCCTGGGGTACCACGCGTCGCTCGTCGAGCAGTACCCTCCGTTCGCGCTCGACATGGGCACCGAGGGGACGTCGCCGGCCGCGTAGCGAAGACTTCTCACCCGCGCTGTCCAGCCTAACCTACGAGGAGGTGCCTGAAATGACCGACTCGACGTACCACGACGTCCTCTATCAGAAGCACCATCGTGTGCAGGGCGCCGCCTGGATCACCATCAACCGGCCCGACGCCATGAACTCGTTCACCGGCGACACCCTGACGGAGATGCGCCGCGCCGTCGACGACGCGAATGCGGACGATAGCGTCGGCGTGATTGTGCTCACGGGAGCGGGCGACCGCGCTTTCTGCGCCGGCGGCGACGTCAAGTGGCTGGCCGAGATCCAGCAGGAGGGCAGTTGGGGCAGCGCCGACTTCGACCCGCACGCCGGCATCGAAGACTGCCTGAAGCCGATTATCGCGCGCGTCAACGGTCATGCCGTCGGCGGTGGCAATCACCTGGCCTACTTCTGCGACCTGACGATAGCCGCGGAGCACGCCACGTTTCGACAGGTCGGACCGCGGGTCGGCAGCCCGGCGTCGGGGCATTGGGTGACCTACCTGACGCAGGTCGTCGGGCAGAAACGGGCGCGGGAGATATGGATGCTCTGCCGGCCCTACACCGCCCAGGATGCGCTGGCGATGGGGCTGGTGAATGCCGTCGTGCCGAAGGAGAGGCTCGACGAAGAGGTCGACCAGTGGTGCCGCGAGCTGATGGCGAAGAGCCCCAGCTGTCTGAAGATCCTCAAGGCCAACTTCCGCTCTGTCTACGACCCACTCCGTGAAGGCTCCCTGCGCGATTGGGTCGGCGAGTTTGCGCCCGACTTCTTCCAGACCGGTGAGGCCGACGAAGGGAAGAACGCGTTCCTGGAGCATCGCGAGCCCGACTACAGCCGCTTTCCGCGCCGCGGCGGCGTCTACAAGCCGAGGGAGGTCTAACCATGGGCCGTCTGGACGGGCAGGTCGCGATCGTCACCGCTGCGGCGGGCGCGGGCATCGGCCAGGCGGTGGCACGCCGTTTCCTGTCGGAGGGCGCCGAGGTGGTGATCAGCGACGCGCACCCCCGTCGCATCGAAGAGATGGCGACGGCGCTGGGCCGCGAAGCCGGCCGGGAGGTGCCCGGCCTGGAGGTGGATGTCACCAACAAGGCGCAGGTGCAGCGGATGATCGACGTCGCGCTGGAGAAATACGGCAAGATCGACGTGCTGGTGAACAACGCCGGCGTCAACCGCCTTCAGCCCGTCTGGGAGATGAGCGACGAGACCTGGGACCTGGTGATCAACGTCAACCTCAAGGGGACCTTCTACTGCACGCGCGCCGTCCTCCCTTCGATGATGGAACGCGGCAGCGGCAGCATCGTAAATCTCTCATCGTCAATCGGCTGGATGGCATCGAACGACGGCGAGGCGCACTACGCCGCCGCGAAGGCCGGGGTAATGGGGTTTACGCGCGCCGTCGCCGCCGAAGTCGCGGGAAGGGGC
>JBGQNJ010000133.1:0-4704 GCA_041501065.1 Dehalococcoidia bacterium | reverse complement strand
CCAGATGGCCGTTGATCGCCGCGTAGAGAATCTCGACCTCCTCGTGGAGGTTCATAGGCTCATACTGTGGCTGCTTCAGGACCTCGGTGACGCGCTGCCCTCGCTCGAGCTGGTTGCGCGTGGCGACGTCCAGCTCCGACGTGCCGAACTGGGCGAATGCCTGCACGTTGCTGTACTGCGCCATGTCGAGGCGGAGGCGGCCCGCGACCTGGCGCATCGCACGTCGTTGCGCGGCGCCACCGACGCGGGACACGGAGAGGCCGGCGTTCACGGCCGGGCGGATGCCGGCGTTGAAGAGGTCGGTCTCCAGGTAGATCTGGCCGTCGGTGATTGAGATTACGTTGGTCGGGATGTAAGCGGAGACGTCGCCCGCCTGTGTCTCGATGATGGGAAGAGCCGTTAGCGAGCCGCCGCCGAGATCGGCTGAGAGTCTCGCGGCGCGCTCGAGCAGGCGGCTGTGCAGGTAGAAGACGTCGCCCGGGTAGGCCTCGCGGCCCGGCGGGCGGCGAAGCAGCAGCGATACCTGGCGGTAGGCCCAGGCGTGCTTCGACAGGTCGTCATATATGATGAGAGCGTCTTTGCCCTGCTCCATGAAGTCCTCGCCCATGGCGCAGCCGGAGTAGGGCGCGAGGTACTGGAGAGGCGCTGGGTCAGCGGCGCTGGCGGAGACGACGATCGTGTGCTCCATGGCGCCGTGCTGCTCCAGCAGGGCAACGGTCTGCGCGACCTTCGACGCCTTCTGGCCGATGGCGACGTAGATGCACGCTAAGTCGCCGCCCTTCTGGTTGATAATGGTGTCGATTGCCAGGGCGCTCTTCCCCGTCGTGCGGTCGCCGATGATGAGCTCGCGCTGGCCGCGGCCTATCGGCGTGATGGCGTCGATAACCTTGATGCCGGTGAGCACGGGCGTGTCGACGGACTGGCGCGCGACGACGCCGGGAGCGATGCGCTCCACGGGGCGTGTCTTGTCCGTGGCGATCGGCCCTTTGCCGTCGAGGGGATTCCCGAGCGGGTCGACGACGCGGCCGACCAGCGCCGGCCCCACGGGCACCTGCACGATTCGGCCGGTGGCGCGGACTTCGGCGCCCTCACCCAGGGTGATGTAGTCGCCGAGAACCATGATGCCGATGGTGTCCTCTTCGAGGTTGAGGGCGAGGCCCATGGCGCCGTTCTCGAACTCGACGAGCTCGCCTGCCAGGCAGTTGGAGAGGCCGTGGACACGGGCAATGCCGTCGCCGGCCTCGATCACAACGCCCACGTCGACGGCTGTGACCGCGGCGCCGAAGCGCTCGATCTGCTGCTTGAGGATTGATGCTATCTCTTCGGGCCGTACTGCCATATCACTCTCTCCGCTGCAAATGTCTTCCTACGTGAATCAACCGCTTTCCGCGGGGCTCTCCCCGAGGGCCGGGGTCCAGCCGCCGCTTCCTTGCAGACTCTTCTTGAGGGCGACAAGCCTGCTGCGTGTGCTGCCGTCGATTAGCGTGTCGCCGATGCGTGCGATGAGACCGCCGACGATTCCCGGGTCAACCGTCTGCTCGACGCTCACCGTCTTGCCGGTGATCTGGCCCAGTCTGGCGGCGATTTCCGCCGTCTGCTCGTCGCGAAGGGGCACGGCCGTGGTCACTGTGGCCCGTGCCCGTCCCTTATGCGCGTCGAGCAGATTCCCGAACTCTTCGCGTACCTGGCCGGCCAGCCGAATGCGGCGCTTTGCCACCAGGAGACGGGCCAGGTTCAGGACCGCCGGGTCAACGTCGGGTAGGGCCGCCTTGAAAAGGATGTCCTTCTCAGAGTGCGGCACCCTGTCGCTCTGGAGCACGGCCGCCGCCTCCGGCTGGGCGACGAGCTCACTCAGCGCGTCGAGGTCGCCGAGCCAGCGGTCGGGGTTGCCCTGCTCGAGGGCTACCGCGAAGGCTGCCTGCGCGTAACGCTTGGCTGCTATATCAATTCTCATGTCTATACCCGGCACCGGGACGGTAGAAGTCCCGCCCGCGGTTCTCGTCCAAACGGCGCCGCTGCTACTGCTGCGCGCTCTGCTCCTGGAAGCTGGACTGCGCCAGTACTTCCTCGATCAGGCGCTCATGGGCCTTCTTGTCCAGGGACTGGTTAATGACCTTTTCGGCCGCGGCTATCGTCAGGTCAGCGAACTCGCGGCGGATCTGAGCGATGGCCTCGTCGCGCTCCAGGGCGACCGCGTTGCGCGCCCGCGCGATAAGCAATTCGCCCTCGGCCTGGGCCTGCTGGCGGGCCTCTTCCTGCATGCGGTTCGCGATCTGCTGCGTCTGACCGATGAGCCCCTGGCCCTCCTGTCGCGCCTCTTCCAGCCGCTTCTGGACAGCGACGTCAGCCTGGGCGGCCTCCTCCTTCATCTTCTCCGCTGCCTCAAGCCCTTCCCTGATTCGCTGCGAACGCTGGTCCATCATCCCCAGGATGGGCTTGTACGCGACCATTCGCATTAGGACGAGCAGGATGGCGAATCCGATTAGCTGCGCCAGGAGTCCGGGCAGGTTGATGCCAAGAGCGCCGATTCCCAAGACAGTGATTCCGTGGATATCCACGATACTTCCCCTCTTCCGGGCGGATTCTGGGTTTCTAGAACACGAAGCCGATCATGACGGCCACGACCAGCGAGTAGATCGCGATGGCTTCGGCGAAGGCGATGCCCAGGATCATGTTCGTGGTAATGACGGGCTGCGCCTCCGGGTTGCGGCCGAGCGCCTCCATGGCCTTACCGGTGAGCATGCCGATGGCAAGCGCCGGCACAGCTCCTCCGAAGGCCATCGCCAGGCCGGCGGCCAGGTACTTCAGGCCCAGGTTGTCTATCGCCAACAGTGGAAACAGGTTGATCAGGTCCATACTTTCCTCCCTCAGTTTTCGTTTTGTGATTGCAGCCGGGACCAGACCACCTAGGGCGGAACCGCCGGGCCCGGCTCAGACGCCTCGGTTTCTCCCTCCTCGTGCGAGGTGACAGCCACGATGCCGAACACAAGCGTCAGCATTGCGAAGATGAACGCCTGGATCAGGCCGACGAACAGCTCCATACCGTAGACCATGTCCAGGGCCATCACCGGCAACAAGAAGATTATCACCAGGAAAAGGATCTCCCCGGCGAAGATGTTTCCGAAGAGTCGGAAGGTGAAGCTGAGCAGTCGTGCCACCTCCGCTACGAACTCCAGCATACCTACAAACAAGTCAATCACGCCGTTCAGGATGTCGCCCTTGAGCAGCCGCTTAACGTTGAAGAACTTGCTGCCATAGCGGAAGAATCCCAGCGTGGAGATCCCCCAGTACTCGACGAAGATGGCTGACATGATGGCCAGCGCCAGCGGCCCGTTGATATCGGTGTTGACGCTGCGGAAGAAGGGGACGAGAAGCCCCGCCTTCTGGTCCGGCTTCAGGTCTTTCGTGGCCTCCTCAAGCGCAACTACCTTTTCTTCCTCCGTGGCGTTTGCAGGCAGATCAAGTTTAATGCTCTTCGGCTCGTGCGGTGGCCAGGACGGGACGCCCGGCATGATCACGTTGATTCCCGCCGCCCTGTCAAAGACGACGCCCTGTTCCAGTACCTCGCCGTGGGCCGCCATCGGCACCACCTTGCCCACGGTCGCCACGGAGGGGAAGAGGCCAAGCCAGTTCGAGGCTACGACGTAGAGGAAGATCGTGCACACGACAGGGAAGAAGCGGCGGCCATGCTTCTCGCCGACGGTCTGGATAACCAGGTTGTAGAACGCCTCCACGACCATCTCGACGAAGTTCTGGATGCCGCGCGGCACCAGCGCCATCTTCCTGGTGGCGGAATAGAAGAGGAGCCCCAGGAGGATGATGACGATCCACGAAGTCAGTATGGTGTTCGTCAGTGGGAAAGGTCCGATGTCAACAAGCGTCTCCGCCTTCAGCTCCACGATGGGGCGTGCCGAGCGCAGGGAAGTGAAGCCCACCAGCGTGAGGACGAGGACGGCTGCGATGATGGAATACAGCTTGAGCTTGCCCACCTCAGTCCCTCTTTTTTGGACTAATCGCCGATATCACGTCCATCAGCATTCGGTAGCCACCCCAGAAGGCCACGACAAGGCCGAGAAACAGACCTGTTAGGGTGAACGCGGGAGATACGTCGAACCGCGAATCAAGCCAGACGCCGCCCATGGTGCCCGCCGCGATACAGAACGCTACGTACCAGCCGACGCCGACAAGCCTCAGAGCAGGCGGAAGACCGCCCATCAGATTCGCCTCAAGCGTCGCGCTGGCTTCGGCTTGTGAACTATAGCACCAAGCATTTTTTAAAAACAAGCGAGTTACAGATCATCGATTTCGCCTTCCGTGGACAGTTTCCTCTAAGGCGAAGATAAGGGGAAGAGTGGGTAGGAAGCGTTCAGATCTGGGTCGGACGGCGGTTCCGGCGGCGCCTCTCCGACTCCACGATGGACACGATCCGGGAGACAGCGTCTGCTAGCCGGCCGTCCGCGTTCACGACGACGTAGTCGAACGCGCCCTCCTGCGCCATCTCGCGGGCGGCGGTGTCGAGGCGCACGCGCAGGTCGACGCCGCCGTCGGTCGCGCGGTCGCGGAGACGCTTCTGGAGGACTTCGTCCGACTCCGGGGCGAGGAACACGAGGACGGCGTCGGGGACGAGGCGTTTTATGGTGGCGGCGCCCTGAACGTCGATGCGCACGATCACGTCCTGCCCCTTTCGCAACGCTTCATCGACCT
>JBGQNJ010000132.1:0-4728 GCA_041501065.1 Dehalococcoidia bacterium | reverse complement strand
GGCTTGCAGTCCTCGGCGCGGCCCTGCTCTGGTTCGGCTGGTTCGGCTTCAACGCCGGATCCGCGCTGGCAGCCAACGGACTGGCCGCGAACGCGTTCCTCGTTACCAATACCGCGGCCGCCATGGGGGCGCTCACCTGGGTGACCGTGAGCTGGCTCCACAAGGGCAGCCCGAGCGTAGTCGGTGCCATTTCCGGCGCAGTCGCGGGTCTCGTGGCGATCACGCCCGCGTCCGGCTTCGTCGACGTTGCGCCGGCCATAGCCATCGGCGCCGGAGCCGGCGCGTTCTGCTACATGGCCGTCCAACTGCGTCATCGCCTTCATCTCGATGACGCCCTCGACGTCGTCGGCGTGCACGGCGTCGGTGGAGCGTGGGGCGCTCTCGCGACCGGCATCTTCGCGACCGTCGCGGTGAACTCGGCAGGCGCTAACGGCCTAATCCACGGGAACCCGGGTCAGCTCGGCGCGCAGGCGGCGGCGGTCGGTGTCACACTCGCCTACTCGCTCGTTGCGACGTTCTTGATCCTGCGCGTCTTGGACTTCGTCCTCGGCCTGCGGGTCTCCGAGGAAGAGGAGAAGATCGGTCTCGACATGTCGCAGCACGGAGAGCGCGCTTACGCCTTCCAAGGCTTGAGCGTCCTCAGAGTGGCGGAACTGACAATGCCGGGGCAGAATGGGCATGGGCCGGCAGGGCGCGTCGGATCGGTGGAGAGGCCCGAGGTCAGCCGGCGACCGGGGACATAGGGCAAACCAGGAAGTAGATCCGGCGACGATTTGCGGCGCCGCCGCGCCCATCCGGACAGTCCACAGCGAAACAAAACGCGGTGGTAGGATCGTCATGACTTCTTTCGCCCTCGTAACCGCAGATTCACCAACTTGTAACGTGCCCGTAACGCGGTCCACCTACACTCAGAGCACCGACGCCTTTGGGAGTAGGAGGAGAGCCATGCCTACAGACGCGATCAACGCTGGCGACACCGCGTGGGTCCTGGTCTGTGCCGCGCTCGTTATGCTCATGACGCCCGGCCTGGCCTTCTTCTACGGCGGCCTGGTGCGCGAGAAGAACGTCCTCGGCACGATCATGCACAGCTTCGTCGTGATTGCCATCGTCAGCCTGCTGTGGGTAGTTGTCGGCTACAGCCTGGCGTTCGGGCCGGACCACGGCGGCGTCATCGGCGGACTCGACTGGGCGTTCCTCCGGCACGTCGGGCAGGCGCCGAACCCCGACTACGGGTCGACGATTCCGCACCAGGCGTTCATGGTCTTCCAGATGATGTTCGCTGTCATCACGCCCGCCCTTATCACCGGTGCCTTTGCGGAGAGGGCGAAGTTTGGGACCTTCCTCATCTTCGTGGCCGCCTGGTCGCTGCTGGTCTATGCCCCGATAGCGCACTGGGTATGGGCGCCCGGCGGCTGGCTGCGCGAGCTGGGCGCGCTCGACTTCGCAGGCGGGACGGTGGTGCACGTCAACGCCGGTATCGCCGCCCTCGTCGCGGCGATCATGTACGGGAGGCGCCTGGAGTACGGCAAGGAGGCGCTAGAGCCACACGACATCTCGATGATGATGTTGGGAGTTGGGCTCCTCTGGTTTGGCTGGTTCGGCTTTAACGCCGGCAGTGCCCTGGCCGCCAACGGCCTTGCGGTCAATGCCTTCGTCGTCACGCACGTCGCTGCCGTTTCCGCCGCTCTGACCTGGCTCCTACTGAGCTGGTGGCAGACCGGGAAGGCTAGCGTACTAGGCGTTGGAGCCGGCGCTGTTGCCGGTCTGGCTGCTATTACGCCCGCGTCGGGCTTCGTCGAGCCGGGACCGGCCATAGCTATCGGAGTCGGCGCGGGCACCTTCTGCTACCTGGCTGTCCTGATGCGCCACCGTCTCCATCTCGACGACTCGCTGGACGTCGTCGGCGTGCATGGCGTAGGCGGCGCTTGGGGCACGATAGCTGCCGGCATTTTCGCGACTGTCGCGGTGAATGCAGCCGGCGCCAATGGCCTGATCCACGGCAACCCGGGCCAGCTTGGCGCGCAGGCGCTCGCGGTCGGCGTTACCCTTGGCTACTCGCTCATAGCGACGCTCGTGATCCTCCGTGTCCTGGACCTGGTCCTCGGGCTGAGGGTCTCCGAGGAAGAGGAGAAGATCGGTCTCGACATGTCGCAGCACGGAGAGCGTGCTTACACCTTCCAGGGCTTGAGCGTTTTGGAGGTGGCGGACCTTACCGTTCCGCGCCCCGCGGGGGGAAGCTATAATGGACGCAGTCAAAGCGCCAAAGGCGTCGGCGCTACGGAAAGACCCGGAATAGGCCGGCAGACCGGAAGATAGGGCGCCAGATAGCGCCCGCCCGGACAAGAGCTATCGGAAGGAGAGAGGTATGGCCACAAACGGCAAAGACAAAGACTACGTAGTCCAGACCTGCAAGGCGCAGAACATCAAGTTCATTCGCCTTTGGTTTACTGACATCCTCGGGTCGCTGAAGAGCTTCACGATCACCGTCGAAGAGCTCGAGGGCGCCCTGGAAGAGGGCATGGGCTTTGATGGCTCCTCCATCGAAGGGTTCGCCCGAATCGATGAGAGCGACATGGTGGCGGTGCCGGACCCCTCGACCTTCGCTATCATACCTTGGCGGCCGCGCGAGATAGGCACAGCCCGCATGTTCTGTGACATCCACCTTCCCGACGGCACGCCCTTCGCGGGCGACCCGCGCTACGTATTGAAGCGGAACATCAAGCGCGCCACCGACCTGGGCTTCACTTTCTATGTCGGGCCGGAGTTGGAGTACTTCTATTTCAAGAGCGTCGACAATCCGGAACCGCTCGACCAGGGCGGCTACTTCGACCTCACGCCGCTGGATGTCGCCACCGACCTTCGCCGTGACACCATCCTCTACCTGGAGGACATGGGCATCGGCGTGGAGTACTCGCACCATGAGGTGGCGCCGAGCCAGCACGAGATCGACCTGCGCTACGCGGACGCTCTCTCGATGGCCGATGCGGCGATGACGTACCGGCTGGTCGTCAAGGAGGTGGCCCTCTCCCACGGCGTGTACGCCACCTTCATGCCGAAGCCCATCGCCGGCCAAAACGGGTCTGGGATGCACGTGCACCAGTCGCTGTTCAAGGGCAAGAGCAACGCCTTCTTCGAAGCCTCAGACAAGTACCATCTGTCGCCGCTTGCGAAGTCATACATCGCCGGCCTGCTCCGTCACGCCCGCGAGATAACGCTAGTCACCAATCAGTGGGTGAACTCCTACAAGCGGCTCGTGCCCGGCTACGAGGCGCCCTGCTACATCACCTGGGCCCGCCGCAACCGCTCCGACATGGTACGCGTCCCCGAGTACAAGCCGGGCAAGGAGACGGCCACGCGCATCGAGTACCGCTCGCCGGATCCTGCCTGCAACCCCTATCTGGCGTTTTCCGCCATGCTGGCCGCCGGGCTGGAGGGCATTGAGAAGGAGTACCCTCTGACTGACCCGGTGGAAGAGAACGTCTTCCAGATGAGCGACGATGAGCGCAAGAAGCGCGGCATCGACGTCCTGCCGGGCAGCCTTATCGAGGCGATCGAGGTGGCGGAGGGGAGCGACGTGCTGCGTCGCGCTCTCGGTGACCACGTCTTCGAGTCGCTAATTGCCAACAAGAAGATAGAGTGGGACCAGTACCGGACGCAGGTTACGGACTACGAGTTGGCACGCTACCTGCCGATTCTCTAGGTCGTAGCGCGCAGGAGCAACAAGAAAAGGTCGGCGACGAAAGTCGCCGGCCTTGCTTTTGCCACCGAAGATCGAGGGATCAGCGGTTGGGAAGCGACGCCGCGGACGGCGATGCCCCCGCGTCTTGGGTCTGCTGCGCCGTGGTCGTCGGGAAGACGGCGTGCACGGCACTGTCCGTCGCCTTGAACAGCGGCTGCGGGTACAGCCCGACGACGAACACGCCGATGACTAGCGCCACGATGACAGCGTTCACGCCAACCGGCACGCGCAGGCGCACCTTCTCCTCTGTCTCGCCGACGTACATCTGCTTGATGACCAGCAGATAGTAGTAGAGCGATATCAAGCTGTTCACCACCGCCAGCGCGGCGAGCCATAGCAGGCCTTCCTTGGCCACCGCTTGGAAGAGCAGGAACTTCGTCGCGAAGCCCGCGAACAGGGGCATGCCCGCCAGCGAGAAGAGAGCCACCGTCAGCGAGAGCGCCAGGAGGGGCGCCCTCTCCGCCAGGCCGCGGTAGTCGGCAATCTCGTCCTTGCCGCTGGCGTTGTAGAAGGCGATAACGACGACGAAGGCCGCCAGGTTCGTGATGACGTAGCCTGTCAAGTGCAGCACCAGTGTGCTCGCCGCCGTCTCCGAAAGGGCGGCGATGCCCATGAGCATGAAGCCCGCCTGCCCGATGCTCGAGTACGCGAGAAGGCGCTTGATGTTGTGCTGCTGGATCGCGACCAGGTTCCCCAGCGTCATGCTCGCCGCCGCCAGCGCCGCGATCATCCAGCGCCAGTCGCTCAGCACCGGCAGGAACGCCTCCGTGAACAGGCGCAGCAGCAGCGCCACGCCCGCCGCCTTCGAGGCCGCCGAGAGGTAGGCGGTGATCGGCAGCGGCGCGCCTTCGTAGGCGTCCGGCGCCCACATGTGGAAGGGCACCGCCGACACCTTGAAGCCGATGCCGGCGATTATCAGCACCAGCCCCATCAGCATCGCGATGCCGAAGTCGCCGACACCGTTGCTCAGCGCCGCGTTGATGTCGGCG
>JBGQNJ010000131.1:0-4755 GCA_041501065.1 Dehalococcoidia bacterium | reverse complement strand
CCGTCGCCAGGCGGGAGTCGCGGTCGTCGATCGAGCTTGTGATGCGAAGCACCTCGGCGTCGTCGCTGCGCGTCTCGACGGCAAGGGCGCCCTGGCCCGGGGCGGGCAGCATCGCTTCCAGAGAGATGATCTCCGCAGCTCTCTCGATCCAGCCCAGTCGCGAGAGCGCGGCGGCAGCGACAACCACGGCGTCGACATCGCCCGATCCCACCTTCGCCAGGCGGGTATCGACGTTGCCGCGGATGGGCACGGGCTTGACGTCGGGCCGCAGGAGGCGCAACTGGGCAGCGCGACGCACGCTCCCCGTGCCGATGCGCGCTCCCGGCGGAAGCTTGGCGAGGGGCGTCTTGTCGCGGCTGACGAGAGCGTCGCGCGGGTCCTCGCGGCGCGTCACCGCGGCGACTGCGAGGCCGTGGGCTATGTCTGTCGGCAGGTCCTTGAGACTGTGGACCGCGATGTCGATCTGGCCGGCCCGAAGCGCCGTTTCCAGCTCCTTCGTGAAGACGCCCTCGCCGGATATCTCCGACAGCGGTTCGGGGCGCCGGTCGCCGGTCGTGCGGACGGTGCGCACCTCGAGGCGGCAGTCGGGGCAGCGCTCCTGCAGGAGAGCGACCACGCTCTCCGTCTGTCGACGGGCGAGCCGGCTGCCTCGCGTCCCTACGATCAGCGTTCTGCCCGTCGTCACTTCAGGGGTCCGTCGCCTTCTCGTCGATGCCGAAGAGCTCGCGGGCCGCCTCGACGTAGACCTGGCCGCCGTCCTTCGCCTTCAGGCGCGAGATGGGACGGTGCAGGAGCTTCTTGACGATGGCCTCCGACAGGCTCTCGATGTGCTGCTTCTCCTCGTCCGTGAGGTCCGGCAGATGGGCCAGCGTCTTGGCGACTTCCGCCCGTCGCATCTTCTCCGCATCGCGGCGCAGGGCGCTGATAGTCGGCACGACGCCGAGCGAGCGCGACCAGTCGAGGAAGCGCGCCGCCTCCTCCTGGACTATCGCCTCGACGGCGGCGGATTCCTTCTGCCGCGCCCGCCGGTTCGCCTCGGCGACGGACTGGAGGTCGTCTATGTCAAAGAGATGCACCGAGTCGATTGCACGCACCGCGGGGTCGACGTCACGGGGCACGGCGATGTCGATGAGCAGCAGCGGGCAGCCGTCGCGGCGCGACATGACGTCCCTGACCATGTCCTGCCCAATGATGAACGAAGGCGAGCCTGACGACGTGATAACGATGTCCGAGCAGCCGAGCGCTTCGCCGAGGCGGTCTATGGGCATTGCCTCGCCGGCAAGCTCCGCCGCCAGCTCCTGCGCGCGCTCCAGCCGCCGGCTGACGACGAGCATCCGCGCGACGCCGCAGTCCTGTAGGGCATGGGCCGTCAGCTTGCCCGCCTCGCCGGCGCTGATGACGAGGACGCAGCGCGTCGAGAGGTCACCCAGCGTCTTGCGGGCGAGGGCGACGGCCGCGGCGCTAACGGACAGGCCGTGGCGGCCGATTGCCGTCTCGTTGCGGGCGCGCCGTCCGACGCGGATAGCGGAGTGGAAGAGCCGCGCCAGGTAGGGGTTCGTCGAGCGGGCGTCCGTCGCGGCGATGAAGGCGGAGCGCACCTGCCCCAGTATCTCCGCTTCACCCAGCACCTGCGATTCGATGCCCGCGGTGACGCGGAAGAGGTGATGGACGGCCTCGACCTCGCCGTAAAAGTGGAACCTCTCGTCGAAGACACCGTCGGTCAGGCCCTTTGCCTCCGTCAGGAAATCCAGCGTCCTCTCCGAGAGGTCGCGCTCCCGCCGCGCATCGACATATAGCTCCGTGCGATTGCACGTCGAAAGGATGACGCCGTGGCCCAGCTCCTGCTTCAGCCCCGCGAGGGCGCGCGGAAGCTCGTCGACGCCAAAGGCGAAACGCTCGCGCACCGCTACCGGCGCCGTCTTCTGATTGATCGTGGCCAGGAATAGCAAGCCGCTGGGGCCTCCTGTGTCGATTAGGCTTTCAGTTGCGTTGCCACGCCCAGCGCGGAGAGCAGCCGCGCCCGTGCCTCGTCGTGACGGCCGGCGGCGACGAGGTCACGCAGTCCGCTGTCTATCGCTCCCTGCCAGGCCTCCGGCGCGACGCTGAGATCGCGCTCTCGCAGCTCGACGCGCACCTCGGCCAGCAACTGCGCCAGCCGTTCGAAATCCTCTGACAGGTACGATTCCATCTCCTGACGCAGCCAGCGAGCCAGGGCCGGGCTCAGTCCGCCTGTCGATACCGCCAGCACGACGTCGCCGCGCCGGACCACAGACGGGACGATGAAGTCGCACAGCGCCGGTTTGTCGACAACGTTGACGAGGACGCCGCTTCGCCTTGCGTCCGCCGCCACGCGCTCGTTCGTCGCCGCGTCGTCGGTAGCAGCAATAGCGACCGCGTATCCCTTGAAGTCGATGTGCTGATATGGCCTATCGACGTGGACAATGCGCCTCTCAGACACCAGCTTCGCCAGATCGGGGTCGAGCGAAGGACTGACGACGGTGACGCGCGCGCCGGCCGCGAGCAGCCCTTCGACCTTGCGCGCCGCGACGGAGCCACCCCCTACGACAAGGCAGGGGCTTCCTTTCAGCTCCAGAAAGACCGGGTAGTACGCCATTATCGCTTAGCCGGCCGCCGCTTCCTCCGGCACGATGCCCAGCTCCGCGTCGGTGAGATAGCAGGCGGGGTCCTCCGCCCAGAGATCGCCGTAGAATGATTCCGCGCGTGCCCGCAGGTTGCCGTTGCAGATATCGAAATAGGCGCAGCGAGCGCAGCGGCCCTTGACGCGGCCGCGCCTGTTCCGGAGTTCCGCCAGCACGGGCTCGCTCTCGTCCGACCAGATCTCGCTGAAGGGGCGCTCGCGCACGTTGCCGAAGGTGTGGCTGCCGGTGAACTGGTCGGCGTGGACGTTGCCCACCGGGTCGATGTTGCCGATGGCAATGCCGGACTGGTTCCCGCCCTGCCAGCGCAGCATCTGCAGCACCTCGTCGGCGCGCTCCGGCTCCCTCTGCCGGATGGTCTGGTACAGGTAGACGGCGTCGGTGTGGTTGTCGACGGTCAGCACGTCCTTGGTGTTGCCACGCCGGGCGAAGTCGAGCGACCGCTCGAAAATGAGGTCGACGGCGGCGCGCGTCTCCGCGTGCGACAGGTCGTACTTGACGATGCGGTCGCCGCGGCCGGCGTAGGCCAGGTGATAGAAGCAGACGCGGGGTATGTCCTCCGTCTCGACGATGTCGAAGATGTCTGTCAGATTCGCGTAGCTGAACTGCGTGAGGGTGACGCGCAGTCCGACGCGCAGGCCCACCTCCTGGCAGTTGCGGATCCCCTGGATCGCCTCGTGGTAGGCGCCGGCCATGCCTCGAAACCGGTCGTGGACGGGCTGCGGGCCGTCGATGCTGACGCCGACGTAGGAGACGCCGAGGTCCTTCAGCTCCCGCGCGACGGCATGGATGAGCAGCGTGCCGTTGGTGGAGATGACACTGCGGATGCCGCGCGCCTGCGCCCGTTCGACGAGCTCCGGCAGGTCGGGGCGCAGCAAGGGCTCGCCGCCGCTGAAGAGAATGACGGGCGCGCCGAAATCGGCCAGGTCGTCGATGACGGCCTTCGCTTCCTCTGTCGTCAGCTCGCCTTCGTACTGGCGGTCAAACGAGTCGGTGTAGCAGTGGGCGCAGTGGAGGTTGCAGCGGCGCGTGACGTTCCACGCGATGACCGGCTTCTTGTCCTGTGAGTAGTGCAGCAGGTGCGGCGGCAACTCGCCGGAAAGCCGCCCAAAGCGCAGAGCATCGCCGGGCGTTACCGTGCCGCAGAGAAGCCTAGTTACTCCAAGCATGCAGTGTCCTCAAACAAGCCACTCAACCTCGTGGTTTTCCTCCCACACCGCGCCCTAAAGGACGCGGCTTCACTTCCAGAATGGGACACCGTCTGTCCTCAACAGCGCCCAACCCACCTCGTGATTGTCATGCCGCGGCCTGAAAGGCCGCGGTGACGGCATAGTCAAGAGAAGCCTAGTTACTCCAAGCATGCAGAACCTAAATGAACAAGCTGGAATACAAATCCGTCACTACCATTATGACATGGCCTCAGACAGGAAGTATACTGATAGGCTAGGAGGCGCTATCGACAGCGGCGCCGCCGTTGGCTACACTGCGGCCTAGAGGGTCGAACTCGTAGCGCAGCAGAAGGAGCGGCACCATGGCTGAGCAGGAGATCGGCGTCATCAACGAGTTCTTCGCCAAGATCAACGTCGCGGGCGTCTCGCTCACCGATACGATGCGCGTCGGCGACACGATCCACGTCAAGGGCCATACGACGGACCTGGAACAGACGGTGGACTCGATGCAGATCGAGCACGAGCAGGTGCAGGAGGCGACAGCCGGTCAGGCCGTGGGGATCAGGGTGAAGGACCGCGTGCGGCACGGAGACCAGGTCTTCAAGGTCACCTAGGCGCGGCTACTCCTCTTCCTCTTCGTCGCCTTCCCTGTCCAGGCGGACAGCGTTCTCTATCTCCTCGGGGGTCAGCCCCTCCAGGATCTCGTCCGGCGACTCGCCGCGACGCTGGCGACGCGTTATCGCGATCCCCGCCAGCAGCACGGCGCCCGTCGAGAGGATGGCCGCCGGCCCGGCGATGCGGCTGTAGCGCGTCCGCAGCTCCGGGAACTTGTTGATAGCCTTGTGCGCCAGGCCGAGCGCGTCTCTCGTCCAGCCGTCCGGCTGCTCACCGATGACCGGCTGCTCCCAAAGGTCGTCGTCCGGCGCCGG
>JBGQNJ010000130.1:0-4784 GCA_041501065.1 Dehalococcoidia bacterium | reverse complement strand
CTTCCGCAGTGCTCCTAGCGAAGCATTACTATCAGCAAAGCGAGACAGACGCAGGCCGCGCTGTCCGCATAAGGTGCGACCTTCGTCGCTGCGGCGGCGTCTGTTCGGTTTAAAAGGACAACAAGGGAAAGGCCCCGCCGGGGTAAACGGCGGGACCGGAGCAACAGGAGGGACTTCCGGTTGCGTGTCCCAGTATAAGGATGGCGTTGGGCCTCTGCAATAGGGCGAACGCTGATTTTGGGGCACAGTGGAAGGCTCTTTTTGTCTCTCCGGTCGAGAGGGGGTGATGCCCGCGACGAAGAACCGGGAAACAACGCAGCGGCCGCCGTGTGGCCGAAAAAGCGTAAGTTCTTATAGCAACCGAAAAGGAGAGACAAAAGAAATGCTGGACAAGTTGGTAGTAAAGCTGATGGTCTTCAAGATGCGGCTCAGCGACGAGCGCGGCCAGGACGTGATGGAGTACGCGATTCTCACGGGCGGCATAGCCGTCGTTCTGGTTCTGGCGCTGGTGTTCTTCACGGGCGGCATTACCGGCTTCTTCACGCGCCTGGGCACCTTCATGGGCACCCTAGTGCCGAACCCCGCCCCATAGGATGATATGTTCGGCGGGGCAGGAGAGCCTGCCCCGCCGAACCAGCAACGGCACAGCCGGAGAGGCAGGGGATGAGCAAGACCAGAGACTACTTGGGTTCGCCAAAGGGGCAGAACATCGTGGAGTTCGCCCTGCTGACGCCTATCGTCATTCTACTCATGGTAGCAATCATCGATTTTGGCATGGCCATGAACCGCCGCATAGTCCTCCAGCACGCGGCCCGCGAGGGGGCGCGCATGGCCGCCGTCAGCGACAACTACACCGGCGCAGATGGAGTCTGTGACTACACCTTCGAACAGGCTTCGGGGGCCGTCGCCATTGAGCGGGACATAACCTTCTCCTACGAGGACCTTGACAACAACGGCCAGTACAATGCCGGCGACAACGTGAAGATCACCTTGCCCGCCGAATGGGACCTGCCGATCCTCGACTCGGCTTTGTTCGGACTCTTTCGTAGTCATATCCCTCCGATCAACCTGACGGCCTCGGGCTCGGCGCGCCTGGAGCGTACCCTGCCCGGAACCGTGGCGAGGTGCCCATGATGAAGCTAGGAAGGCTTATTCATCGCGTTCTCCACCCGGACCGCGGGCAGATGACCATTCTCTTTATCGCCATATTTACGATCACGATGCTGGCGGGCGCCATCTCCGTCGACCTCGGCCTGTGGCTGAGCGAGCGCCGCTCCGCTGTGAAGGCGGCGGACCTGGCGGCGCTGGCCGGCTCGCAGGACCTGCCCGCAAATAACGCCGCCGCGATCCGGAACGCCTGTGACTGGGCGGCCCGCAACGGCTGGGAGGACGGCAAGGACGGGGTGGAGGTGAGCGTGGAGCTTCTGTGCTCGAACACGCTGCCGGCGTCGCTGTCGGGCATCTGCCACAAGCAGAGTCAGTCGAACCCGGACCCTGAGACCTGCAACCCCATCCAGCGCTGTCCCGCCCCCGGCGTCAACCCCGTCGTCCCGAATCCGAACTGCGACTCGCTTACCGTCACCGTCCGCAAGCCGGGCGTCAACATCTTCTCCTCGTTCTTCGGCATCGGCGACATTAAGGAAGGCTCTCTGGCGAGGGCGACGCTAAGCTTTGACCTGACGCCGCTGGACACGGCGCTCCTGCTGGACGCCACGGGGAGCATGGGCGCCAGTCCGTGCAACGACCAACAGAGCAACTCCGGCTGCCCGATCAAGGAGGCGAGAGACGCGGCGAACAAGTTCACGGACATCCTTTTGCCCGATGACAACACCCTCACGCAGCTCGGCTACGCTCCCTACCGCGGCTGCTATGACCCGCCCAATCACGATCCCGACAACATATGCGTGAACACGTCCGCCGTCATCCCCCTCACGACAGACGACCAGGACGTGCACAACGGGATCGACAACACCGATGCGGAGGGCGGCACCGGCACGAACATTTGCCTGGCGCTCTGGCAGGGGGAGCACATACTGACCGGTCCGGACGCGCAGCAGGGCGCCAACGTGCGCAGGTTCCTCGTCATCCTGACGGACGGCGACAACACCTATAACGTCGTCGCGAACGGCGTCTACACGGCTGGGCAAAGCGCCTCCGAAATCTACCAAGTGATGGCGGAGTCGGCTAGCGCGGTGGTCGGCGAGAACGTAAGCTACCACGCCGTCGCTGCTGGGGGCTACACGAGCGTCGCCGTCGCCAACGCGGGCGACATGTACACGCCCACTCCGAGCGCGCCCGCCGGCACCGGTACCACGGAACCCGAGTTTCGAGCGCTGCAGGCGGGGTGCCGCTGGTGTCCCGACTACTGTCCCTCCTGGTGCGACTACTGGGATTGGACGCCCACGCCGGTACCGCCGACACCGACACGCACGCGGACACCGACACGCACGCCGACGCCAACCATCACGCGGACGCCGACACGCACGTCGACGCCGACCGTTACGCTGACTCCCACGCGGACTCCAACGGCGACGCCGACCATTACGCGGACGCCGACACGCACCGCGACGCCGACAATCACGCGAACACCGACGCGAACGCCGACACCGACGCGAACGCTTACGCCGTCGCGGACGCCGACCCGCACGCGAACGCCATCGCGGACGCCGACGCCGACACGTACGCGAACGCCATCGCGGACGCCGACCCCCAACCCGCAGCTCCCGTCGCTGTGCCAGCCCGTGAACCCGGACCAGCAGGTCGACCAGTACACCGACACGAGCTGCCACGCCTACTACGAGCAGAGCGGGAGCCACTGGGACTTGATCCAGCCCCAGGAGCTGGACCTGGACAAGAAGACCCTGGTGATGGCTGATGCCCTCAAGGACGAGAATGTCGAGATTTTCGTGGTAGGCTTCGGTGTCTGCGGAACCGCCAACAACAACTTCTGCGACCGCGGCATGGTTCCAAACCCGCCGCACACGAATACCGACAACAGCGCAGACCGCAATCTGCTGAAGTGCATAGCATCGTCCAAGACGAGCACCAATGACCACTACTTCGAGGTTCCCCACGCGTCAGACCTGCCGGCCATCTTCCAAGTCATCGCCTGGAAGATCGCTGGGAGAGCGCTTACTCAGTAACTGGAGGACAGGAGCATGGCAAGAACAGTAACGAAGATATCGAAAGGGTCCGGGCGCGGGTTGCTGATGCTTGCCCTGCTCTTCGCAGCCGTAGCGGCGATCCTCGCGTTTATCGCCCTCAGCAGAGGCAGCAACAAGGAGGCCGCGTCCGCGGCGGACATGACGAAGGTCGTTGTCGCCGCGCAAGACATCTCGGCGCGCACCGAGCTCAAGAGCGACATGGTGAAGACAATCGACGTGCCTATCGACAGCGCCCTGAGCGGCGGCTACTCGGACACCACGGCCGTCGTCGGTCAGACCACCCGCTACCCGCTGGTGACGAACGAGCAGGTGACCGGGTTGAAGATAGGATTCGGCAAAGACATCGAGGACAAGGGACTATCGTCCGTGCTGCCCGCGGGCATGCGCGCCTTCTCCATCAAGGTGTCGGAGGAGACCGGCGTCGGCGGGATGATCATCCCGGGCGATCTGGTCGACGTGATCGCGATACTGAAGGCGGACACCGTCGGCGTGGACAAGGCAGTCACGATAGTCCAGGGCATCGAGGTGCTGGCGGTGGCGCAGGAGGCGCAGGAGCCCATTCCTCCGGCGGCAGAAACGACGGCGACGCCCGACGCGTCCGGCACTCTGGGGGAGCGCCCGGAGGACTCAAAGCCAAACCCGAGCGCGCGCACCGTGACCCTGGCGGTGACGCCGGAGCAGGCCCAGCTCCTGGCCCTGGTATACACAGACGGCGAAGTGGTGCTCTCTCTGCGGGCGTTCGGCGACCGCGAGCCCGTGTCTCCGCCGGAGTCGAACCTTATGCCTTACGGCGCCTTACCGCAGGCCCCATCCCAGTAGGAGAGAATAATGGCGAAGATCCCCGCAGTGCTGGTTGTCGATCAAGACGCGAAGTCCCGCTACGACCTGAAGAAGGCCGTCAAGCAAGCGAACTTCGTTGTCGCCGGCGAGGCCGGCTTCGGCACCGAGGCGGTGTCGACGGCGGTTGAGATGAAGCCGGACGTCGTGCTCCTGGGCATGCGCGAGCCGGTCGTGCGGTCGATGCAGACCGTGGAGTCACTGCTGAACGCTATGCCGGAGACGCCGGTAATCGTCTATTCCGCTTCGCGTGAGATCGAAACGGCGCGCCGCGCCATGCTTGCCGGCGCCCGCGACTACCTGGCGATGCCGGCGAGCGCGGAGGAGGTCGGCCGCTCGATAGTCTCCGTGCTGGAGTCGGAAGAGAAGCGGCAGATGCGGTCGCGCGGGCAGACGGCGACATGGGGCCCGCAGGGGAGCGTGATCACCGTATTCGGCGCCAAGGGAGGCATCGGCAAGACGACAGTGGCGGTGAACCTGGCGGCGGCGCTCGTGCAGGAGACCGGGCAGTCGATCGTGCTGGTGGACGGCGACAACGGCTTCGGCGACGTATGCGGCATGCTGGACATACAGCCGGAGCGCAGCGTAGTCGACCTGGCGCGCGACCTGCCGAAGGTGACGCGGGACACGCTGCCCAAGTACCTGATGCAACATTCGAGCGGGCTCAACGTGCTCGCCGCGCCGTCGCAGACGATGGACTGGCGCAGCATCAAGCCCGACGATTTTCGCAAGATAATCGAGCTTCTCTCCAAGAGCCATGACATCGTCGTCATCGACACCGTG
>JBGQNJ010000129.1:0-4798 GCA_041501065.1 Dehalococcoidia bacterium | reverse complement strand
AGACCAGCCTGGGCACCCCGCAGACCGTCTGGCAGGAGCAGTTCCGCGCGGTGGGGTACGTCAGGCAGGACTTCGAAGAGATGGGCAAGAAGTGGACGCGGCCCGACGGTCAGAAGAGCCGCATCTGCACCTGCGCCGAGAAGCACCAGTGGCAACTGGCCGACGTCCACGAGGACATCGGCTGGGCCGGCGACTGCCTCAACAGGCCCGGGCTCATCGCGCTGCTGTCGGACACCGCCTTCGACGTGCTAATCGTCGACCGCACCGACCGCCTGGCGTGCAAGAAGACGGACCTGGACTTCCTGCTGGCGCTCCTCGAAGAGCGCGGCGTGACCTGCGTACCCGCGACCTGGTCCTGGGAGCCCTTGGCGCAGTACATGCGCTGGTGGTACCGCAGCAAGGGCAACCCGGTCTACGCCCGGCTCGAGAAGGCCGCAGCGAAGGCATAGCAGACACGCACGACGCGACGTCTGAACGACAAAGAACGATGCGCACGGTCATCAGGGACGGATGTAAGGGCGGAAGAGAGTGGATGGAAGCGTAAAGGAGGTGCCAGATGCCCTCCCGAGAGATATTCTGGAACATCCAATTCGGTGAGCTTGTATACCTGTTCGGGGCGCTGCTGATAGTCGCCGTTATCTACGGCCTCTACCGGCGGCTCCGGTTGTGGCGCATGGGCAGCGAGGACGATAGGCTGCGGGATATCCCCGGCCGCTTCCGCGCGTTCATCATCAAGACGAAGGCCGACGGCCTGTGGCACAAACGCGTCATCCGCAATCGTTACGCGGGCGTGATGCACCTGCTCATCTTCGGCGGCTTCATCGTCCTCCTGATGGGCCCGTTTCTCGACTTCACGAGCGAGCACGTCTACAAGTTCATGGAGGGCAACGTCTACCTGGGCGTGTCGCTGATGCTGGACGTGGGCGGTCTGCTGGTCCTCGCGGGCCTGGGGATGGCGGCCTACCGCCGTTATGTAATGAGGCCGTCGAAGCTGAACAACGTCTTCGACGATGCCGTGGCAATATCGCTGCTGGCGGGAATCATCGTGAGCGGCTACTTGGTCGAGGGAGCGCGAATCGCGGCTTCGGAGATTGCCGTGCACCCCGGCTGGTCCGTGTGGTCGCCTGTCGGCTTCGTCGTCGCGAAGGCGCTCTATCCGTTGGGAACGAGCGTTGACCTGACCCTGCACAAGACCTTCTGGTGGGGCCACATGCTGGTCTCCATGGGCGGCATGGGATACGTCATCCTAAGCTTCACGAAGCTCGCGCACATCGTGGCTTCGCCGCTCAACATGTTCCTGCGAACGCCGCAGACCAGCAAAGGCGTGCTGAAGCCGATTGAGATCACGGAGACGAGCGTCGGCGCTCTGGGCGCGGCCAAGCTCCAGGACCTGACCTGGAAAGACCTGATCGACCTCGACGCCTGCACGCGCTGCGGGCGCTGCCAGGAGGCCTGCCCCGCCAATATGACGGGGAAGTCGCTTTCGCCGAAGATGGTCATCCAGGAGCTGAAGGCGCACATGGTGGAGCGGGCGCCGGCGCTCCTCAGCGGCAAGAAGTCGCAGGAGGGCGTGCCGCTGCTCGCCGGCGGCGTCGTCACCCAGGACGAGCTGTGGTCCTGCACGACCTGCGGCGCCTGCGAGGAAGCCTGCCCAGTCTACGTCGAGCCGGTGAAGAAGATCATAGAGCTGCGTCGCAACCTCGTCCTAGAGCAGGGCGAGATCCCGCCGACGCTGATGGCCGCCCTTCGTTCCGTTCAGGACAGGGGCCACCCCTGGAAGGGCGCGTCGGCGTCGCGCACCGACTGGACGGCCGGCTTCGAGGTCAAGAACGTCGCCAACGACGGCGATGCGGAGTTCCTCTTCTGGGTCGGCTGCACGGCCGCCCTCCAGGAGAGCAGCATGAAGTCAGCTCTGGCCCTCGCGAGGATACTCGACGCCGCCGGCGTCAAGATCAGCATCCTCGGACACGAGGAGTCGTGCTGCGGCCACCCGGCGAGGAGAATCGGTGACGAGTACCTGTTCCAGTGCCAGGCGCAGCAGAACATCGAGACGTTGAAGCGTCACAACGTGAAGAAGATAATCACCGCCTGCCCGCACTGCTTCCACACGTTGAAGGACGAGTACCCCCAGTTCGGCGGCGACTTCGAAGTCGTCCACCACACGGAGTTCCTGCTGAAGCTCGTCGAAGAGGGCAGGCTGAAGCTGACCAACGAGGTCAAGGCGATAGTCGCCTACCAGGACCCCTGCTACCTGGGCCGCTACCACGGCATCTACGACGCGCCGCGAAAGCTGGCGGTTGCTGTCCCCGGCGTCGAGCTCGTCGAGATGGAGCACTGCGGCGCCAACGGCATCTGCTGCGGCGCGGGCGGCGGCAGGATGTGGATGGAAGAGGAACCGGAGCAGCGGGTGAACCGGCTGCGCGCAAAGGAGGCGGTCGCGACGGGCGCGGACACCGTCCTGACGGCCTGCCCCTTCTGCCTGCAGATGTTCAAGGATGGGCTGAACGGACTCGGCCTCGAAGAGCCTCCGGAGGCCATCGACCTGGTGGAGCTGCTGGAGCGCTCCGCTCTGGAGCCCCTGAAGACGGAGGCTGTCGCGGAGGCGCCGGCCGAGGAGAAGCCGGTCGAGACGGCAACAGACGGGATATTGAGTGGCGTAGGCGGCGAGTAACGGCTCCTCTCCGTTTCGACGACGTTGCCCCGCCCGCCCCTTCAGACGGCCAGCGTGAGACCCCACGCTGGCCGTCTCATTTCGTGTTACCCCCTCCCGAGCAACTCGATTGCATCCGTTCGTGATGGTATTCTGAACCAAGGGGGAATACGAAGGCGGTCATGGAAGAACGTCCTTCCAAGAGGAGCCACGAACAGGGACCGCAGGACAGCCTCGTTCACAATGTGTACGACAGGCTCCTGAGTCGCTGGATCCACGAACATCGCACTCGCGTCCTCGTCGGCCATGCCATCATCGCCTTTGTCCTCATATTCTCCCTCGCTCTCGGCGTCGCCACCATTTGGCTGGACATCCACTCGGAGAAGCTGAAGGGTTTCGGCTATTTCGGCATCTTCTTCCTCAACCTGGTCAGCACTTCGACGTTCTTCATTCCGGTACCGGGCCTTACGGCGGCGGGCCAAGCATTAATAGTGAGCGAAGCGCCTCGATTGGGGGCCTGGCAGGTCGGGCTCATCGGCGGCATCGGCATGGGGCTCGGCGAGATCACGGCGTACGTGGCGGGCGCCCTCGGCCGAGAGGTCGCCCAGGGCCGTCAGGTGGGCGGGCCGGGCTGGTTCCGCAACGCCGTCCTGAAAGCCGCCCGAGCCATCGACTGGCTCCTGGCGCGCTACGGCATGCTGACGCTGTTCGTGCTATCGGCGGTGCCGAACCCCGTTTTCGAGATCGCCGGTCTCACCGCCGGGGCCGTGCGCATGAACTTCTGGCGATTCCTCGGGTCGGTGACGGCGGGCAAGGTGGTGCGCGGCCTGGCCCTTGCCTACATCGGCGAGTTCTCCCTCCACGCCTTCGGCCTCTAGCCCGCGCGACTTCGAACGTTCCCCCCACGTAAACGGAAGCACTACAATAAGCCGTAGTCGGAGTTGGAGAGCGGCATCTCGTGGTCGAATCTGCGGAATCAGCGGACGTCGAGGCGATTCCGCCTGCGTCCACCGCGGCCTCCCGGGCGTTCCAATCGCTGGCAATCGTCAACTTCCGCTATCTCCTCGGCGGCACGGCGGCGTCCAGCTTCGCGATGTGGATGGAGCAGATCGGCCAGGGCTGGCTGGTCGCTCAGCTCACCGATTCCCCATTCCAGCTCGGCCTTGTTCAGTTCATCCGCGGCATCAGCATCATCTTCGTGTCCCCATTCGTCGGCAGCTTCTCGGACCGCGTCGACCGGCGCCTGCTGGCGAGCGCTGCCGCCGTGGCGAATGGTCTTGGCGCGCTGGCAATCGCCATGCTCATCGTAACCAACCGCATCGAGATCTGGCATCTCTACATCACGGCATTTACCGGCGGCTTCTCCAGCAGCGTCTACAACCCGGTTCGCCAGTTCCTTGTGTTCGACGTCGTTGAGCGGGAGCGACTGCCAAACGCGATAGCCCTGAACGCGATGGTGAACAATATGGCGCGCGTCGTCGGCCCGGGGATCGCGGGCTTCATGATTGGGTTCAGCATTTCCGCAGCGTTCTTTGGGGAATCGCTGTTCTTCCTCTGCGCCATCGCCAGCCTGGCAGCGATCCGGCTGGACCAGCACATCTCGATGGCCCGGGAGCCGGTGCTGACCGCCGTTCGACGCGGCGCGGCCTATCTCCTGCGCCATCGCACGCTGCTGCGACTGACGCTGCTCCAGGCAATCATCACGATGCTGGTCTTCCCCTATTTGCAGCTGATGCCGCTGATGGCGAAGAACTACCTTCACACCGGCTCACAGGGTTACGGGTGGCTGATGACAGGTGTAGGCATCGGCGCCTTCTTCAGCGGGCTGGTAGTGGCGAGGTTCGCGGACGCGCGGCGCAGGGGTCTGATCGAGAGCTTGGCGCTCGTCCTTTATGTATCGATGATCCTGGCATTCTCTTTCTCGCGCATCTACTTGCTTTCGTTCGTTCTCTTGATAATGGGCGGCATCGGCTTCCTCACGTTCACCGCGTTCAACCAGACCCTCGTGCAGCTCCACGTCGAGGACGAATATCGCGGCCGTGTGCTCTCGCTGTACACGATGTCGCAGGGACTGAACCCGTTCGGCTCCCTGATGATGGGATTTGTCGCGCAGAGGTATCTGGGCACGCCGCATACCATCGCGGTCTT
>JBGQNJ010000128.1:0-4838 GCA_041501065.1 Dehalococcoidia bacterium | reverse complement strand
CGTCGGATTCGGCGATATGCCTGTCGCGGAAGCCGAAATTCTTCGCCAGGACGACGATGGAGCGGCCCTCCGGCGTCTCGTCACTGAGGGAGGCGAGCTGCGCGGCGTCGGCGACGTCGGTCTCGGTGAAGTCGCCGATGGGGATGAACTCGGTCGCCTGGCGATTCCCCAGCGTAATCGTGCCGGTCTTGTCCAGCAAAAGCGTGTTCACGTCGCCGGCGGCCTCGACGGCACGGCCGGACATGGCAAGTACGTTGCGCTGGACCAGGCGGTCCATGCCGGCGATGCCGATCGCGGAGAGAAGCCCGCCGATTGTCGTGGGCATGAGGCAAACGAGGAGGGCCAGGAGGACGGCCACCGATACGGCCGCGCCCGAGTAGATAGCGTAGGCCTGCAACGTCATGACCACGACGATGAACAGGATCGTTAGGCCCGCCAGGAGAATGTCCAGCGCTATCTCGTTCGGCGTCTTCTGCCGCGAGGCGCCTTCGACGAGGGCGATCATATGGTCGAGGAACGTCTGGCCGGGCTCGGAGGAGATGCTCACCTTTATCTCATCGGAGAGCACGCGCGTGCCGCCGGTGACGGCGCTGCGGTCGCCCCCGCTCTCGCGGATGACGGGCGCCGACTCGCCTGTAATGGCGGACTCGTCAACGGAGGCGATGCCATCGATCACCTCGCCATCGCTGGGGATTATCTCGCCGGCGCGGACAACTACGACGTCGCCCCTGTGAAGCTGACCGGCGGGAACGACCTGCACCTGCCCATCGACGAGCCGGTTCGCCATCGTCTCCGTCTTCATGCGACGAAGCGTGTCCGCCTGGGCCTTGCCGCGACCCTCGGCGACCGCTTCGGCGAAGTTGGCGAAGAGGACGGTGAACCAGAGGAAAGTGGCGATGCCGGCGAGGAACCCCGCCTCGCTGCTGCCGGTCACGAGCGCGCGGGCGAAGTAGTACGTCGAGATCACGCTCCCGATCTCGGTGACGAACATGACCGGGTTGTGCATCATCGAGCGGGGGTGCAGCTTGATCACGGCGCGCACGGCCCCCTGGCGCACCAGCGCGTGCAGGGGCACTGTCTGGCGGCGTTTGCGCGCCGATTCGGTCGGCGGGATCACCGACCGGTCTGTGACTTCGGCTGTCTGGTCGACGGAGTCAGGCATGGCTTTTCAATCAGAACAGGACCCCTCGATGCATCAGGAAGTGCTCGACGATTGGCCCCAGCGAATAGGCCGGGAAGAAAGTTAGGGCAATGACGATGACGATGGCGCCAGCGAGCAGCGCGATGAAGAGACCGCTGGTCGTCGGGAAGGTTCCGCTCGACTCGGGGACCGGCGTCTTTCGAACCATCGAGCCGGCGACGGCCATGACGGGCACGATGAAGAGGAAGCGCCCGATGAGCATCGCCAGGCCGAGGGTAACGTTGTAGAACGCGGTATTGGCGTTGAGACCTGCGAAGGCGCTGCCGTTGTTGCCGGTCGCGGAGCTGGCCGCGTACAGGATCTCCGAGAGGCCGTGCGGGCCGAGGTTCAGTCGACCGTCGAGGCCCGCCTTCGACGTGGCCGCGAGCGCGCTGAAGCCGACGATACTCACTTCGAGGACGAGGATCGCGAGCATGATCATCTTCATCTCACGCGACTCGATCTTCTTGCCCAGGTACTCCGGCGTCCGCCCGACCATCAGCCCGGCGATGAACACGGCCAGGAGGGCGAAGACCAGTATCCCCATCAGGCCGGTGCCGACGCCGCCGAATATGATCTCGCCCATGGCTATGTTCATCATCGCCGCGCCGCCGGCGAGCGGAGTGAGGCTGTCGTGGGCATTGTTGACGGCACCGCACGAGGTGTCAGTGGTGGCGTTGGAGAACATCACCGAGGCGACGGGCCCGAAACGCACCTCCTTGCCCTCCATGTTGCCGCCGGACTGCATCGAGGTGACCGACTGGTCCACGCCCGCGGCCTCGAAGTTCGGGTTGCCGCTCTGCTCGCTCCAGGTCATTATCCCCAGCGTCATCACGAACAGGACGGCCATCGCGGTGAAGATAGCCCACCCCTGGAGCTGGTTGCCGGCGTAACGGCCGAAGGTGTAGGTCAGGCCGGCGGGTATGGCCAGGAGGGCCAGGACTTCGACGAAGTTGGTCAGGGGCGTCGGGTTCTCGAAGGGATGCGCGGAGTTGGCGTTGAAGAAGCCGCCGCCATTGGTGCCGAGCAGCTTGATCGCCTCCTGCGACGCCACCGGACCCCTGGCGATGGTCTGTGTGGCACCTTCGACGGTGTGCGCGACGGCCGGACCGGCAAGCGTCTGCACGACGCCGGAGGCCATGAAGAAGATGGCCAGGACTATCGCTATCGGCAGGAGGACCCACAGGATCGTCCGCGTGAGGTCGACCCAGAAGTTGCCCACAGCCTCGCCGGAGCGGCGCGTCAGTCCCCTGATAAGCGCCAGGCCCACGGCAATCCCCGTCGCGGCGGAGACGAAGTTCTGCCAGGTGAAGCCGGCCATCTGCGAGAAGTAGCTGGCGCCAGTCTCCGGCACGTAGGATTGCCAGTTGGTGTTGGTGACGAAGCTCACGGCGGCGTTGAAGGCGAGGTCCGGCGACATCGCACTCACGTCGACGGGGTTCCACAGGTGAAAGTGCTGGAGGCGCAGGATGCCATACAGGATCACGATGCCGACGAAGTTGAACAGCAGCATGTTGATCGTATAGCGGGTCCAGCGCATCTCATGCCGCGGGTCGACGCCGGCGATGGCGTAGATGCCTTTTTCGACGGGGCGAAGGACGGGGTCGAGAGGCGTGCGCTCGCCGGCAAAGACGCGGGCCATGTAGGCGCCCAAAGGCCGCGTCAGCGCGACGAGCAGAGCGAAGAAGACAACGAGTTGCAGAACCCCTAACGCCGACACTACAGCTTCTCAGGCCGTATTAGCGCGTAGAGGAGATAGAGCAGAACGAAGAAGGCGATGATTCCTATGACGAGGAAATCAACGTTCACAGGCCTTCCTTGACCTACAGCCGATCAGCCGCAAACACCCCCAGAATCGCGACCGCCAGGAACACCACTAGTGTAGCAAGAATGAGGACATCCGTCACGCGCCCCTCCTCCCGTCATGTCGGGCGCCATTGTGTCGCCCGTTGTTGCGTTCCACGTGGATGTGGCCGCCGTCGCGAGCGAGACGCACGATAACCGTGCTCCCGTCGGTCCTCGCGTCCGCGTCGACGCCGTACTCCTCGGCCAGGCGCAGGGCCATCGTCTTGACGAGGGCCGCGCCGTCGCCATCGTCGAGGGTGCGCGAGACCGTGATACTGCCGACGACTGACGGATGAGCAAGGAGAAGCATGTCGCAGGCTTCGCGAACGAGAGTCAGTAGCGCGTGTCGCGAGCTTCGCGCCGTCCCCACTGTTGCTTTGAACGAGGTCTCGGTCATCTCAGTCATCCCATCGACCCAGCGAGCGGGCGCCCTTTGCGCCTTGCTCCGAGTCTTATTGTCGCGCGGCAGCCATCAACGGCGCCTAAACAAACGCGACCATTCGCTCAACGTCGGCTCAATATGACGCGAAAGAAGAGGGGTGCGCAGGCTCGGTGAGGCTAAGGGGGCTCGGTCACGAGGCGATAGCCGACGCCCGGCTCGCTCAGCAGATGGCGCGGCTTCTGGGGGTCCTTCTCGATCTTGCGTCGCAAACGGGCGACGTAGACGTGCAAGTAGTGGGCCTCAGAGCCGTACTCAGGGCCCCAGACCGCGCGCAGGAGCATGCGATCGGTCAGGACTTTGTCCGGCTGGCTGACGAACGTCTTGAGGAGGTCGTACTCCGTGGGCGTGAGGCGCACTTCCTCGTCGCCCACGCGGACGCGACGGTGCTCGATGTCTACCTCGAGATCGCCTGTCCGGAAGACGAGCGCCGCTCCGGCAGAGACCCCGGCGGCGTGCCGCAACGCAACGCGTACGCGCGCCAGCAGCTCTTCGACGCCGAAGGGCTTGGTCAGGTAGTCGTCGGCGCCGAGGTCGAGCGCTTCGACCTTGTCGCGCTCGGCGCCGCGCACGGAGAGGACGACGATAGGCGTGCCGGACTGCGCGCGCACCTCCCGGATGACGGCGGTGCCGTCGACGTCAGGCAGCCCGAGGTCGAGCAGGATTAAGTCGGGATGATAGCGCGAGTAGGTGTCGAGCGCCCGGGCGCCGGTCTCCGCCGTCTCGACGTCGAAGCCGTGACGGGTCAGATTCGTCTTCAGGGCCCGCAAGATCCCGGGGTCGTCCTCGACAACGAGGATTCGCGCGCCTGTCCCGTGCGTCATTCGTCTCGCTCCTGTCTCTCGGCTTCGATGGGATCGCCGGCGGCGAGCGGCAGAGAGAAGACGAAGCGAGCGCCACCGCCCTCGCAGTTCTCTGCCCAGATGCGGCCTCCGTGTGCCTGGACCAGGCCCTTCGCCACCGCAAGCCCCAGTCCCATTCCTTTCGGGCGCGCCTCTGCCTTTCGAACTCGGTAGAACGGGTCGAAGAGGCGCGGCAGGTCTTCGGGCGGTATCCCGGCGCCTCTGTCGGCCACCTCCACCCGCAGCTCCTCTGCAGTCTGCCGGACGGAGACGTGTATCTCGGTGCCCTTTGGAGTGTACTTCACCGCGTTCTCGATCAGATTGACCAGGACGTCGCCGATCTTAAGGTAGTCGAGCGCGACCGGCGGCAGGGCGTCCGGCACGCCGACCACGACGCGGTGTTCCGCCGTGACGGGCCTCAGCCGGCCCAGGACGTCGTCGATCAGCCCCGCGATGTCGTGCCAGTCTTTGTCGGGGCGCAGCGCGCCGGCTTCGATGCGCGACAGGTCGAGCAGGTTGCTCACCAGGCGGT
>JBGQNJ010000127.1:0-4872 GCA_041501065.1 Dehalococcoidia bacterium | reverse complement strand
CTGGAGGCAGATCTCGTGGTAGACGCGCTTGAACGCCACGTCCGTGAAATCGATCAGCGTGCCATAGCAGTCGAACGCAACGGCGCGAATTCCATCGGTGCGCGAAAGCGAATCAGTCAAGAAGCGACTCCGTTCAAATCATGCAAAGGGGGAGTGCAGAGGGGGAATCCCCCTCTGCCGGGGGTTCGGGGGTGTCCCCCGAGCCAAATCGCATCTCGGGCGGGCGGGTGGGAAGATCAGACATAGCTTTCAGAAGGTCGGGTACCACGCAGCGGCGCGAGTTCACTCCCTCAGCCAGCGAGCCGCATCCTTGGCATGATACGTGATGACGATGTCGGCGCCGGCGCGCTTGATGGCCGTCAGCACCTCCAGCACGACGCGCTTCTCGTCGAGCCAGCCGTTGGCGGTCGCTGCCTTTATCATAGCGTACTCGCCGCTGACGTTATAGGCCGCGAGGGGCAGGTCGAAGCGCTGACGGGCGCGCGCGAGCACGTCGAGGTAGGCGAGCGCGGGCTTTACCATCACGATGTCGGCTCCCTCAGCCACGTCGCTCTCGATCTCGCGTAGCGCCTCGCGGGCGTTCGCGGGGTCCATCTGGTAGCCGCGGCGGTCGCCGAACTGCGGCGC
This sequence comes from Dehalococcoidia bacterium, assembly GCA_041501065.1. Lineage (GTDB taxonomy): Bacteria > Chloroflexota > Dehalococcoidia > DSTF01 > JALHUB01 > JALHUB01. The sequence continues at coordinate 4,245 of JBGQNJ010000127.1, read as the reverse complement.
CGATTCCGCGGCTTCGCGGAAGGGACCGTAGAAGGCGGAGGCGTACTTGGCGGCGTAGGCCATGATGGGCGTCTGCACGAAGCCGTTCTCGTCGAGCGCCTGACGGATCGCCGCCACCTGGCCGTCCATCATCGCCGAGGGGGCAACCATGTCGGCGCCGGCGCGGGCGTGGGAGAGGGCCGTCTGGGCGAGGAGCGGCAGCGTGGCGTCGTTGTCCACGTCGCCGTCCCTCACGATGCCGCAGTGGCCGTGGCTGGTGTACTCACAGAGACAGACGTCGGTGATGACGAGGAGGGCGGGGTCCGCCTGCTTGAGGGCGCGCACCGCCTGCTGGACGATGCCGTCGGCGGCATAAGCCTCGGAGGCCTGCTCGTCCTTCGAGGCGGGGATGCCGAACAGGAGGACGGCGGGAATGCCGAGGGCCCGCAGCTCCCGCGCCTCCGCGGGAAGCTGGTCGATAGAGAGTTGCGCCTGACCGGGCATTGACGGGATGGCGTTGCGGACGTCGCTGCCGTGCACGACGAACAGCGGGTAAACGAAGTCCTCCGCTGACAGCCGCGTCTCCCGCACGAGGCGTCGGAGGGCCTCCGTCCGCCTCAACCGTCGCAATCGATGAGATCGACCGCTCACTTTCATTCTTCCCCCGTCTCAGGTTCTGACTGAGTCTGCAACAAGGCCTCGTGCAGGTTGGCCACCACCTTGAAGCGGTCCTTCAAATCCGCCAACTCATCCTCCAAACGCGCCGTATCCTCGGCAAACATATGACGAAGATATATCCGTCCCGTTTCGAGACACAGAATCATGGGCCCCCCAAGTACTTGGGGTCGGGCCGGATGCCACGATGTTTCGGGTAGAAAACCCTCCCCTTTCTCCCGGAGATTGTACCGCAGCAGATGTTCCCAATTGCCATGAACAGCATGGCTGGGTAGACTAAACAGCCCCAGATAAGGGTCCTCGAGGCTCACCTTTCGCGCTCGCTGGTCCAAACCATGCCTCCACTGGTACTTCTTCCCAGCCATTTCCTCAACCGTCACATTGGACGCGGAAAACGACCGTTGTATGGATGCCACCATTCTGTCTTCAATAGGTAGGCGATAACCTCGCGCCGAGATATTGCTATTAATCTTCTGCAGGAACCGCGCTTCGAATGAGAGCGAATACTGTACAAAATCATCGTATGTTTCTGCATCATCTTGTGCAATAAGGAATCTCAGGTTGACGCAGGATTCGTACATCAAACGTGCGTAGATCAAGACAAACTCAAATTTGTCCTTGCACACACTATCTAAGAATCCGGTGAAGAGCTTCGCCAGCCGAACGACAAGCGCACAGAGGATAGCCTTGTTGCGCGGCCAAGGTTCAAACTCCTGCTCACTATTGCGCTGGACTAGGCAAGCGACCACGCTGATCAGCGAACCCGCCTCTTTGGTGAGTTCCACCAGCAGATTCATGTATTGATCGTCGGTCGTGTAGGTCTTGATGACCTCGGGATTGACCTCTACCCTTGGCACATCTATGTCTTGCGCTGTGGGATGCTCCATCGTTACCCTCAACGATTGATCATCTGACTTAGGGCGACCAGCAGCCCTTCGATTGTGTGCTCCGGCGCTTCCGCATGCACACGGAGACCGAGGCGACGGCCCGTCGCCGCCATCACCCAGCCTTCGCTTTCGTGCCACTGGCAATGTACACCAAACCACCAAGATAGTCACGATGGGAAACGTCTTCCAGAAGCGCGGGCAGGTCCTCCCAGGTCCGCCGGTCGAGATGGACGACGCCGACACCGGACAGGGCCACCAGGGGAGTCAGCACCCTGGCCCAGAGCGTCAAGCCGCGTTTGGGCTCCAGCAGCGCGAGCCGGCCACCGGGCTTGAGGACGCGCACTGCCTCCGCTATCGCCCGCCGGTAGTCGGGGATGATGGCCATGGCGTAGGAGCAGAGGACCGCGTCGCAGGATGCGGCGGCCAGCGGCAGGTTCGTGGCATCGCCTTCTACGAGCGTGACGTTGTCCCACCGATGGCGGTCCACCTTCCGCTGGGCCCGCTTGAGCATCGGCCGCGTGAAGTCCACGCCGACGATCCTGCCCTTCGGTCCGATCCACTCGATGACGTGCTGGAAGTTGAGGCCCGTGCCGCAGGCCAGGTCGAGCACGGTGTCCCCCGGGTTGGGCCGGAGAGCTTCCAGGGCGTGCTTGCGACCGCGCAGGAACGGGCCGACGCGAAAATCGTATATGCCTGCGACGAGGCTGTAGAGGCGCCGGACCCTGCGCTGTTCCTTCGCGGTCCCGTCCTTCATTGCGAGACCTCTTAGAGCCGCATGGAATTTGACGCCGAGACTGGAAAGTCTCGGCTATGGTGTTTTGAAATGAGTCCGTAGGGCCGCCAGTAGCCCTTCAATTGTGTGCTCCGACGCTTCGACGTCCACCCGCAAGGCCGCACGACGCGCCGTGGCCGCCGTCACCGGCCCGATGCAGGCAATGAGCGGCGACTCCAACAGCGAGCTGTTGCCGTCGAGCATCTTCAGCAGGTTGCGCACCGCCGACGAGCTGGCGAACGTGACGATGTCGACTTCGCCGGCCCGCAGTCGCGCCATCGCCTCGGCGTCGACCTCTTTCGGCACGGCGGCGCTGTACAGCGGCAATTCGTCGACCGTCGCGCCCAGCCGCTGCAGCCCAACGACCAGTGCGCGTCGGGCGCCGCGGGCGCGCGGCCACAGCACGCGTTTTCCTGCCACGTCCTGCGCCGACAGGGCCTCGACGACGCCTTCCGCCAGAAAGCGCTCCGGCACGAGGTCGGCGTGGACGCCGTGGCGGGCAAGCTGTATCGCCGTCCACGGACCGATGGCGCAAACGCGGGCGCGTCCCAAAGCACGGGCGTCCTTCTTGTGATGTCGCAACTCATCGAAGAAGATGTCGACGCCGTTGGCGCTGCTGAAGACGATCCAGTCGTACCCGGCAGCGTCGAGGCGGTCGAGGGCCTGTCGCAGCGCTTTCCTGTCGACGCGGGGGACGATCTCAATAGCCGGCAGCTCGATGGGCTCCGCGCCGGCCTCGGCCAGGGCGTGCGAGAAGACGCCGGCCTGCTCAGCGGCGCGTGTCACGAGGACGCGCTTGCCGAAGAGGGGACGGTTGTCGAACCAGCTGAGGGTATCGCGCAGGCGGACGACGGGCCCGACGACGGTGACGAGCGGCGGCGTGAGGCCAGCCTCGGCGACGCGGACCGCCACATCGGCAATGGATCCCGCGATTACTTGTTGCGCTGGCGTGGTTCCCCATCGTACAACGGCCACCGGCTCATCAGGCGCCCGGCCGCTGTCGGCGAGGCGCTTCATGATCTCTTCCAGATTCGCGCCGCCCATCAGGATCACCAGCGTATCGGCGCCCTTCGCGATGCCTGCCCAGTCGATAGCGCTCTCCGGCTTATCGGGGTCCTCGTGGCCGGTCACGACCGTAAACGACGACGATATTCGACGGTGCGTCACGGGGATGCCCGCGTACGCCGGCGCCGCTATGGCCGACGACACGCCGGGAACGACCTCGAACGGGATGCCGGCGGCCGCGAGCGCTTCCGCTTCTTCGCCGCCGCGCCCGAACACGAAGGGGTCGCCGCCCTTGAGCCTGACCACGCGCTTGCCCTCGCCCGCTTTGGCGACGAGCAGGTCGTTGATTTGCTGCTGGCTGAAGCCGGAGGCGTCCTTCTCCGTCGGGTGCTTGCCGGCGAAGATGCGCTCCGCCTTAGGGGGCGCCAGGTCGACGAGGCGAGAGCTGACCAAGCGGTCGTAGACGACGACTTCCGCGCGCGACAGGACGTCGACGCCGGCGACCGTGATGAGCCCGGGGTCGCCCGGCCCGGCGCCGACCAGCCAGACCTTTCCATTCATGGCGCAATCTCCCCGAGGATCTCCGACGCGCCCTTCGACAGCAGGCTGTGGGCCAGGCGCTCGCCCAGCGACTCCGCATCGCCAGGGGCACCGGCCATCTCGCCGCGAAAGGCGCGGATGCCATGCGGGTCGACGACGACGCCGTCGAGACGGAGTCCGCCGTCCTCAATGATCGCCAGTGCCGCGACCGGGATGCGACAGCCGCCGCCGAGTCGACGCAGGAAGGCGCGCTCGGCAGCCGTCGCCAGGCGGGAGTCGCGGTCGTCGATGGTGGCAACGATGCGTAGCACCTCGGCGTCGTCGCCGCGCGTCTCGACGGCGAGGGCGCCCTGGCCCGGCGCGGGCAGCATCGCTTCCAGGGAGATG
>JBGQNJ010000126.1:0-4920 GCA_041501065.1 Dehalococcoidia bacterium | reverse complement strand
TCTCCGACACCCACGGCTACTTTGACCAGCGACTTCCCGACGTCTTCCGCGGCGTCGGGCGCATCCTGCACGCCGGCGACGTCGGCAGCCTCGACGTGATCGACCGGCTAGAGGCGATCGCGCCGGTCGTCGCCGTGCACGGCAACATGGATAACCCGCTGGTCGCCGGCCGCTTCCCGGCGGACGCGACGGTTGACATCGACGGCGTTCGCGTCTACCTCGTACACCGGCCGCAGGACGCGCGACCCGGCGACGGCGTGAGCGTCGTCGTGCAGGGGCACACGCACCGGTCGCTCATCGAGGAGAAAGGCGGTATGCTGTACGTCAATCCGGGCGCGGCGGGCAAGACGCTGACCTTCGCCGGTCGGACGGTAGCGCTGCTCGAAATTGAGGACGGCAAGCCCCGCGCCAGGATCGTCAATCTCGACGCGCCCTAGGAGGAGAGAGCCTCTTGCCGGCAAAGCCCCTGCTGGACCGCCTCGACGCCGAGGCGGAGGCGTTCAGCCGCGACCTGACACGCGAGTACTACCTCAACGGCGCCGGCCTCAAGGAAGACCTGTCCATCGTCCCCATCTTCGAGCGGCACACCCGTCTCTTTACGAAGAAGATGATCGCCGCCCTCGATGCCGCGCCGCACGACGACGCGCGCTGGCCGCCGCTGCGGGCGTTCGTCGTCGAAGGCTATCTGGAGAACGCCGCTAAGTCGCTCAGCGAGGCGATAGCGGCCCGCGAGACAAGCGACGCGGAGAAGTGGGACGGCAAAGAGGTCCCATATCGCGCGCTGCCCGTCCTCATCGCCAACGAAGCGGACGCCGACCGCCGCCACGACATCGACGGCCTCCGCATCGAGCTGACGGCGGCGCAGAACCCTCTGCGCGAGGAGCGCTGGGACGCCCTTCACGCCGAGGCGCGCGCCCTGGGTTACGCCGATTACGTCGCGCTCTGCGAGGACGTCGGACGCCTGGCGCTCGACGACCTGGCAGCGCCTCTGGAGGCGTTCCTCTGGGACAGCGAGGCCACGTACCGGTCGCGGCTGCGACGCTACCTGGGCGACATCGGCGTCGCGCCGGCGGCCGCGGAGCGAAGCGACCTCGCCTATCTCTTCCGCTCGCCGCAGTTCGATTCGCACTTCCCGCCGGAACGGCTCCTGCCGTCGCTCCGGGAGACGCTCGCGGGTCTGGGCATCGACCTCGACCACCAGGCCGGCGTGCGGCTGGACGTCGAGGCGCGGCCGCAGAAGTCGCCGCGGGCGTTCTGCGCGGCAATCCTGATTCCCGGCGAGGTCATGCTAGTCATCAACCCGCACGGCGGCCAGGACGACTACGCCGCCCTCTTCCACGAAGCGGGCCACACGGAGCACTTCGCGCACGCTGACCCTTCCTTGCCCTTCGCCACCCGCGGCCTCGGCGACAACTCCGTCACGGAGGCCTTCGCCTTCGTCATGGAGCACCTCATGTACGACGCGGACTGGCTCCGACAGCGTCTCGGCTGGCGGGACGCGGAGGAGTTCGTCGCCTTCAAGCGATTCTACAAGCTGTTCATCGTGCGCCGCTATGCCGCCAAGCTGCTCTACGAGCTGGAGCTGCACACCAGCGACAACCCCCGGTCGAAGTCGAAGCGCTACGCCGACCTGCTCACCACGTTCCTCGGCGTGCGCTACAACCCCGCAGACTACCTCTTCGACGTCGACGACGGCTTCTACTCCGCCCGCTATCTCCGCGCCTGGGCCTTCGAAGCGCAGTTGCGACGGCACTTGGAGACGGACTTCGGCAAGCAGTGGTTCCTCAGCGTCGAAGCGGGCGCGCGCCTCAAGCGGCTCTGGTCTATGGGGCAGCGACGCCCCGTCGAGGAGCTGGCGCGGGAGACCGGCTACGCGGGCCTGGACTTCGGGCCGCTCTTCGACGAGCTACGAACGTGAAGCCGCGCACAATGTGTTGACCAATAACGCCCTCCTCTTTATGCTGACTCTGCAGGCACGAAAAACGCCACTTTTTCGAAAGGGAGGGAGTTTCTTCAAATGAGAGAAGCAGTAATTGTTGACGGCGTTCGCACGCCGATCGGCCGCGCGGGCAGAAGGGGTATGTTCCGCGCAATCACCCACTCGGAACTAATGGTCCCCATCATCAAGGAGATTCTGAAGCGCAACAAACTGGACCCCAAGGACATCGACGAGTTCCACGTCGGCTCCGCGGGCCTGGTGACGCCGATGAGCAAGTGCCGGCAGTACCTCTTCGAGGCCGGCTTCGGCGACAACATCTGGGGCTCGGACGTCAACACGCAGTGCGCGAGCGGCCTTCACACGAGCGTCGAGTCGTGCGAGAGGGTGATGGCGGGTTCCGCCGACATCATCCTCGCCGCCGGCGTCGAGACGATGGGCCGCCAGGGCGTGACGTCTCCTGAGGAGATGGCCGGCCAGAAGGGCGGCGGCATGGCTGCTCTTCTTATGCCACCGAAGTCTGACCTGCCGTATCCTGAGGACTGGAAAGACGCCGATCTCTTGACTCCGTGGTACGCGGTCAAGAACCCGCAGATCTTCAACATGCTCTGGACGGCGGAAAACGTCCACGAGCGCTACGGCATCCCCCGCCAGGTAGCGGACGAGTGGGCGCTGCGCAGCCAGCAACTCGCCTGTGCCGCGCAGGACGCCGGCCGGTTCGACGACGAAATCCTGCCGATTACCATCAACTACAAGGACGGCAGCAGCGAGACCATCAGCAAGGACCAGGGCCCGCGCCGCGAGACCAGCCTCCAGGCCCTCCAGGAGCTGCGGCCCGTCTTCAAAGAGGGCGGTTTCGTCACCGCCGGCAACTCCTGTCCCCAGAACGACGGCGCCACCATCGTCCTCGTGACGACGAAGGAGATCGCCAAGGAGCGGGGCTGGAAGCCGATGCTCACGTATCGCCACTCGGCGACCGTCGGCACTGACCCGGACGTCATGGGAATCGGGCCGCGCTGGGCCACCAAGAAGCTGCTCGACCGCTCCGGCATGAAGCTCGAAGACTTCGACGTGCTGGAGATCAACGAGGCCTTCGCCGTTGTGGTCAACTACTTCGTCAACGAGTTCAAGGCTTCGGACAAGGTTATCGAGAAGATCAACCGCTGGGGCGGCGGCATCGCCATCGGCCATCCGCTGGGCGGCACCGGCCCGCGCCTGATCATGACCGCCGGACGCCAGCTCAAGGACAACGGCGGGCGCTGGGCGCTCACCACGCTTTGCCAGGGCCTCGGCATGGGCTACGCCGCCGCCTGGGAGCGCGAAGACTACTAGGTCGGCTGCCCGAACGGGCATCAGCAAGAACGACCCAGAGGGCCGGACTGACGTCCGGCCCTCTCGCTTCGAATCCCGCCAAGGCGGGCTGTTTATAATCTCGTAGCCGATGCTTTCCAGCCTCGGCGTCTCCCTGGCCAGGCTGGAAAGCCTGGCCTACGTGTCCACAGACGCCTTCCGATTGACCAGTAATCGACCCCTCAATATGCTGAGATGGCTCTGCAAGAAATGACACATTAGAAGGAGATCGAAGAGATGCGAGAGGCAGTTGTCGTAGACGGAGTCCGCACACCTTTCGGCCGCGCCGGCCGTCGAGGCATCTTCCGCGCCATAAGCCACGTCGACCTCATGGTCCCCCTGCTCAAGGAGGTCGTCCGCCGCAACAAGCTCGATGCCAACGACATCGACGAAGTGCACGTCGGGTCGGTGCACCTCGCGTCGCGGAGCACCAAGGCGCGCACCTACCTCTTCGAGGCGGGCCTGCCGGAGTGCATCTGGGGCACCGACGTCAACACGCAATGCGCCAGCGCCCTGCAGACGGCTGTCGAAGCATGCCAGTGCGTCGCCTGCGGCGGCGCCGACATCGTGCTCGCCGGCGGCATCGAGACGATGGACCGGCTGGGCGTCGTTCCGCCCGAGGAAGCGGCAGGCAAGCCGGCGCCGCCGCGTGTCTTCCCCGGTCCCATGCCGGAGGTCACGGACACGCCCTATCCGCCCGACTGGAAGGACGCCGAGCTCCTACCGTGGTGGCACCAGCTCCGGGACCCGCGGATCATGAACATGCTCTGGACGGCGGAGAACCTGCACGCGCAGTTCGGCATCTCGCGAAAAGAGGCGGACGAGTGGTCGCTGCGCAGTCAGCTTGCCGCCGTCGCCGCCCAGGACGCGGGCAACTTCGACAGCGAGATCATGCCCGTGACCATTCGCTACAAGGACGGCTCCAGCGAGACCATCGCCAAGGACCAGGGGCCGCGTCGCGAGACGAACCTGGAGGCGCTGAGCCAGTTGCGCCCCATCATGAAGGAGGACGGCTTCGTCACCGCCGGCAACTCCTGCCCTCGCAACGACGGCGCCACCATCGCCCTCGTAACGACGAAGGAGATCGCGAAAGAGCGCGGCTGGAAGCCTCTACTGACCTACCGCCACTCCGCGACCGTCGGCGTCGACCCGGACGTGATGGGCGTCGGGCCGCGCTGGGCGACGGAGAAGCTGCTGAAGCGCACGGGCCTGAAGCTCGAAGACTTCGACGTGATCGAGATCAACGAGGCCTTCGCCTGTGTGATCAACTACTGGATCAGAGAGCTGAAGGCGTCGGACAAGGTCGTCGAGAGGATCAACCGCTGGGGAGGGGCAATCGCGCTCGGTCACCCGCTCGGCGCATCGGGGGCCCGCCTCGTGATGACGGCCGGCTTCCAGTTGCGGCAGAACGGCGGCCGCCGCGCCCTGACGACGCTCTGCCAGGGAAGCGGCATGGGCTACGCCGCCACCTGGGAGCGCGAGGACTACTGGTAGCAGAGACCCCCTTTCGGGGGCCGGCAAGAGAAACCAGGAGAGGGTCGAACCGACGGGTTGGACCCTCTCTCCTTCTCCAGCGTGCACCCGGATTGTCGGCCGTCATCTCCTCTGCTAGAATTGATCACACGTAACTAACT
>JBGQNJ010000125.1:0-4923 GCA_041501065.1 Dehalococcoidia bacterium | reverse complement strand
GGTGACGGAAGCGGCGGCCAAGGCCGGCAAGTACGTGGTCGGCGCCGACCCCATCAACCTCTACGAGCGGCTCCGTTCGCTGATGGGCTTCGAGAGCCTCATGATCGCCGCCTACACGGACAGCCAGCGGTTCGGGGCACTTCTGGACCGGCTGACCGGCATGACCGTCGAACTGGTAGAGCATTACGCCGAGATCGGCAACGTGCACGGCTTCATGTCCTGGGACGACTGGGGCCTCCAGACAGGGCTCCAGATCAGGCCCTCGCAATGGCGCGAGGTGTTCAAGCCGCGCTACGCTCGCATCATCGACGCCTGCCACGCGCGCGGCATGCACTACATGCTGCATAGCTGCGGCGTCATCTGGGACATCATCCCCGACCTGATCGAGATCGGCGCCGACGTGCTGCAGATCGATCAGCCGCGCCTCATGGGCGTCGAGCGCCTGGCGAACAAGTTCGGTGGCAAGGTCTGCTTCTGGAACTGCGTCGACATACAATGGTCGTCGCGGCCGGACGTGACGCCGGACGAAGCGCGGGAAGAAGCGACGCACATGGCCCTCGCGCTGAGTCGCTTCGGCGGAGGGTTCATGGCTCGCCAGTACCCGCAGCCGGAGGACATAGAGATGCCGGCGGAGAAGCACAGCGCCATCTACGAAGGCTTCATGCGGGGCGGTTGCCGCTAGCCTAAGGCCCAGCCTGGAACGGGCACGCCGAGACTGGAAAGTTCCGGCTACGGTTTTTCCCCGCGTGCCGTCAGGAGTACAGGGCGACGGTCTCCCTGCAACGTGCGGCGAACCCCTCGATGCCGCCGATCTCGTCCAGGTGGTCTTCGGGCAGGGGAAGAACGATGATCCCGAAGCCGCGATTGTGCGTCTTCGTCCGCAGCACGTGCTCCATGTACTCCTGCGTGTTCGCGAAGTGGACCTCTCCGCTGGAGTTGTTGAGCCCCATGTGGGGGATTATCGCCGTCTTGCCGTTGAAGCGCTCCCACACCGCCTCGAAGGGCGTCTCCGTCGCGCCGAAGTTCAACCCGCGCAGGTTGTGGGCCTTCGCCAGGTTGTCGAACTGGTGGACGAAGTTGCCGCAGGAGTGGATCGAAATCCCACCGAACTCCTCCGACAGCTCATTGACATAGGGCAGGCAGAACTCCTCATAGAGCTTGGCGCTGATCACCGCCAGCCCGTCGTCGCTGATCTGCAGGCCGTGGCCGTCGGGAAGATAGAGCGGCGGATAGTGGCAGGGTATGAACTCCGGCGAGCGCGCCCGCTGCTCCCTCACGTACTTGACGATGAGGTCCGTGACGAGCCGCATGAGGTGATGGACTTCCTTGGGATTGGTGTACATCGCCAGCATGAAGGCGCTGGGGTCCCAGACGAGGTAGGCGGTGTCGAGCGGGCCCTGCAAGTCCGTCATGGCTATCGGATAGCGGCCCTTCGTCTCGGCGACGAAGTAATCGGTGAACTCCAACATCTGCCCGAGCTGGGCGTCCGTCGGCCTGGGCGTCGGGAGATCGTAGACCTTCTCCGGCGGGTCGTTTGCCTTGACTACGGGGTGCGCCCAGGGGAGCGTGTGCTCGAAGAACTGGATCTCGCAGCCGAAGGCGGAAGCGAAGACGGTGACGCCGCCGTACGGCTCCAGGTGGGGGACGAAGTCGTCGCCGACATTCACGGTCTCCCGCCACTTGAGCACGTTCAGCGAAGCCTGTAGCTGGACCTCTTTCTCCTGGAAGAGCCTGGGAAGAGGCTCCATCCGCAGCGTCGCGGCTGTCAGTATCGGCTCCGAAGGTATGAGCCACAGGGGCCGCCCGATGTCCTGAAGCGCCCAAAACGCCTTCCAGTTCTCTATGATGGACGCGTACTTCGGCTCCTGCGTCACCGACGTGACTGTCTCACTCATCCGGCACCATCCCTGCTACTCAACGCCAAAATGCTCCCTGTTCCAGCGTCGCCCCTCGTCGAGCATGGCGAGGTAGTTCTCCTTAGGGATGTAATTGGCGACGGTGTTGCCCGTTCCCAGGCAGTAGCCCGTGCCCGCCTTGCCGCACACCTCTAGGACCTGACGCGTGCGACGGCGCACGTCCTCTTCGCTACCCCGCGCCATTATGTCCATGTCGATGCCGCCGATGATGGCGATGCGGTCTCCCCAGCGACGGTACACTTCCTCCACCGGCATGATCTTGTCCTCGAACGACTGCTTGGCGTCGAAGCCGCTGTCGATGATGTCGTCCATGACCTTCTCCAGGTTGCCGCAGGAGTGGAGGAGGATCGGCTTGTCGTGGGCGTGGACGGTCTCGACGAGCTTCCGGTGGTAGGGGAAGATGTACTCTCGCAGGACGGTCGGGGAGACGAGCGTGCCGGAATAGAAGCCCATGTCGTCGCCCAGGAAGAACATGCCGACGTTCTCGAACGTCGCCGCATGCGCCGCGGCGGCAATGACGACCTCCGCGACCTTCCGACACATTGTCTTGATGAGGTCCGGCTGGTCGAAGAGGGCATAAGAGAAGGACTGCAGTCCCATGAGCCAGGAGGCGTTCTCCAGGATTCCGGGCAGGTCGACGCAGATCTTCATGCCCTCAGGCATGACGGCGTTGAGATACTGGATGCCGGCGTAGCTGATGGTCTCCGGCGTCGGCCAGGGATACGCCTCGAAGTCGGCCCACGTCTGGATGGGGCCGGTCTCCTCGTCCTGCCAGAATCGCTGTCCGCCGCTCCAGTTCTTCTGGCTCGCGGTGTCATCCGCGGCCTGGAAGTTGCTTCGCGGGAAATCGATTCCCGGGTACATGTAGACGTAGTCGTAGCCGGCTTCCAGGCAGAAGCGCAGTATCATGTCGACGACCTGTTTGGCCTTGAGGAGTTTGTCTAACTCCGGTTCCGGCTCCGGCCGGTCTGACGAAGCCAGGACCAGGCCGCGGAGGTCGAGAGGGAACTTCTCGCCGAGCACCGACTCCATCGCCCCCGGGTCGGCGAACAACTCCGCGAAGGGCACCGGACCGGGCGGGCCCTGACGGAGGAGGGTCCGCCGCAGGTTTTCGAACTGGGGCTTTCGCCGGACCTGGAGCGGTCGATTCTCAGATGATGTCATCTTTGCCACCCAGATCGTCAACGTCTGGCGACCACATTGTAGACTGCCTGCGTCCAACGGGAAATGGCCCGCGTCCTGCCGCCCAATTGACGCCCTGCCAAATCACGCCTAGATTGTGATCGAGACCATCGACGGAGGAACGGTGTTGCCCGCAGTAAAGGGCTTCGACCTCGACCTGGACAAGAAGGAAGCGCTGCAGCTCGTCCGGCAGCGGCAGGCCACGCCTGCCGGGAGGCAAGGCACCCCGCGCCCGGATGCCTGGCTCGAGGCCGTGGACCGCGCCATCGACGAAGCGCTGCGCCTGGTCCGGCCGGCCATCGCCTACGACGCATTCCCGGTTGTCGCGGCGGAGCCTTCGCGTCTGATCGTCGGCGACGGCCATCCGTTGGAGAGTCCCGTCGTCGCCTCGCTGTTTGGGCGGGCGCCGGAAGTCGTCCTGATGGTCTTCACGATCGGCTCCCTGCTGGAGGAGCGCGTGGCCGCACTGGGGAACTCCGGCGACTACCCCGTGGCTTTCGCGCTGGACGTCGCCGGGTCGGTCATGCTGGGTAAGGCAGGCGATGTGGGCTATCGCATCATCGAGGATATGGCGAAAGCCAAAGGGACAAAGGCAAGCATCCCCCTCAATCCCGGCACGAGCCACTGGCCGATGTCCGGGCAGCGCCTGATCGCCGAGCTCGTCGGCGCCCGCGAGATCGGCGTCGAGGCGCGGGAATCGGGCATGCTGCATCCCTTCAAAAGCATCGCCTTCGCTGTTGCCCTCGGCGACGACGTCCTCACACCGGCGGAAGGCTCCTCTTGCGACTACTGCGACCGTCGCGATCTGTGTCGCGCGTAGGCCCTTGACCTCTCCGAGTTGACCGAAGCCGCTGGTGGTTGTCAATTCGTTTGCCGCATGATAAAATACCCGCGATTGTCAAAGCTTTCCGCGTCTTCAGTGGCCGCGAAGAATCCCCCCGATTCGCTCCGCACTCGATGACAAGGAAGTTCAGCTAAGGAGGTCGTCGAGTGTCATACACCGACAGAAACCTAACTTGCGTCGATTGCGGCGCCGAATTCACGTTCTCAGCAGAGGACCAGGAGTACCACGCCAGTCGAGGATTCACCAACGAGCCCAAGCGCTGCTCGACCTGCAGGTCGGCGCGCAAGACCGAGAGGGGTGGCTCCCGCGGCGGTGGTTTCGGCGATGGCGGTGGCGGCGGCGCGCGGCGCCAGATGTTCCCGGCAGTGTGCGCCGAGTGCGGCCAGGCCACGGAGGTCCCCTTCGAGCCCAGGGGAGACCGCCCGGTCTACTGCTTCGATTGCTTCTCGCGCCGTTCCCCGGGCCCCACCCGATTCTAGGCCGGTCACGGGGATAATCTCGACGTTGCCGGCCAACGCCCGGCACGTTAGTTCAACGTGGAATGAAGAGGGGATAGTATTTGTTCGTAGAGCTTAGAGAAGGAGAAACTCAAGAGCACCTCCTTTCGCGCTTTCGTCAGACGATGCAGCGAACCGGGGTGCTCAGGGAGATCAAGAGAAGGCGCCACTTCGTATCCAAGTCGGAGGTGAGGCGTCTCGCCAAGGCAAAAGCGACGCGACGGGCGCGCAAGCGAATAGCCAGGGCGGCGAGAAGCTAGCAACCTCACCGCATCCGGCCCCGATCCGTCGAATCGTCAGATCGTCTGGCCCGGCGTTCTGCTATCAGCGTCGCTATGCGGCGCTGGTGTCATTTTGCCACAGTGCGAAGACGTTTCCCTCGGGGTCCTGGCAGACAGTGAACCAGCCCATCGTCGGCACGGCCTGCTTCGCCATGAGGACCTGTCCGCCCCGCGAGGTCACCTTCTTGGAGAATTCGTCCACT
>JBGQNJ010000124.1:0-4930 GCA_041501065.1 Dehalococcoidia bacterium | reverse complement strand
GGATCAATCTACATGGCGGTCATGTACAGCGTGTGAAGGCGTTGCGCGGCGCCGTAAAGAAAGCGTGAAGACCGGTTATCGACGACGAGACGCAGCCTACGACGCCGCTCCGGCCACCTGCTGCTCGCGGCCGGCTGAGCCGTTTCCGAGCAGGTGGTCCAGGAGGCGTATCAGGTCCCAGGGGTCAAACGGCTTGGGGAGGAAGGGGCCCCGCAGGGGACCATAGCGCCTCACCGCCTCATCCTCGTCGAGAGCGGACATCACGACCCAGGCCGGGCAGTGGCCCGCGGCCTGCAACCGCTGCAGAACGTCGCCGCCGCGGCCGTCGGGGAGACACAAATCGAGGATAACCGCATCGAACTCTCCCTCGTCCATCGCGGCAAGCGCTTCTTGCCCCGACCCTGCCCGAGCCGTATCGAAGCCGCTGCTTCTCAGCGACATGCGCAGCATGCGGACGATGGCCTCGTCGTCCTCAATTACCAGCACCCGCGGGTGCTCTACCTTCTGGCGAAGCATTCCGTCAATCCCTCACCCCGCACCATAGTCATTCTCGGCAGGTGGCGTGGTGCTGGTGTGATTATGCAGGGCTTGCGTGTGAAGGATTCATGAAGAGAAAGGGAAAAGGAATAGTCGGATATACAAAACCGCCGGGAGACGCTGCCAAGTCAATCTCGCCACTCATACCAGGACAGCCTCCCGTGAACCTTGATCGCTCTTCCGGCCGATGCTAGTATCATCGCGGCAGAAGACGCCGACCACCGAGGGGATTGCCCCTCTTTCTTTTACCATCGAGCGACCCCCGCGGCGTCTTCTGCGCGGGGTATGCCGTGGCCAAGATGACGAAGAGGGAGCGGGTAGCGACGGCGCTTGCCGGCGGCGAGGTCGACCGCGCCCCCGTCTCTTTCTGGGGCCACGATTACCTTCGCGAGTGGACGCCCGCCGGCCTCGCCGAGGCGACGCTGGAGCGCTTCCACCAGTACGATTGGGACTTCGTCAAGGTCAACCCGCGCGCCACCTACTACGCCGAAGCCTGGGGCAGCCGCTACCGGCCCTCCGGCGACGCGGCGCATGGTCCCGTGAACGTAGACTACGTCCTCAAAACCGCGCGCGACCTCGACCGCATGGCGCCCCTCGACGTCCAGGAGGGGCCGTTCAGCGAGCAGTTGGCGGCGCTGCGCCTCATCGGCGAAGGGCTGGCCGGCAAGGCGCCCTTCATACAGACGGTCTTCTCGCCGCTCGCCGTCGTCGGCCGCCTGGCGAACGGCGACCTGGGTTTCGTGCGACGCTGCATGCGCGAGGAGGGGGAAGCGCTGCATCGCGCTCTCGACGCCGTAGCGCAGACGCTCGCGGCGTACGCGAAAGCCTGCCTCGACGCCGGCGCGGACGGCATCTTCTTCGCGACCGTCGATTGGGCCACCTACGACGTCGCAACCGCCGAGCAGTATGCGGAATTCGGGCGGCCGTATGACCTGCAAGTGCTGTCCGCCGTCACAGAGGCCGAATTCAAC
Organism: Dehalococcoidia bacterium; assembly: GCA_041501065.1. Taxonomy (GTDB): domain Bacteria; phylum Chloroflexota; class Dehalococcoidia; order DSTF01; family JALHUB01; genus JALHUB01. The sequence continues at coordinate 3,422 of JBGQNJ010000124.1, read as the reverse complement.
GTGCTGCACGTCTGTCGAAAGCACAACATGCTGGCTTCGATGCTCGACTATCCCGTTCACGCCTTCAACTGGGCGGCGAATGAGACTGCCAACCCCGCTCTCGGCGAAGTCCTGGAGAAGAGCGAGCGCGCCGTCATGGGTGGCGTCGCCGTGCGGACCGTCAGCGAGGGGACGCTGGAGGAGGTGACAGCGGAAGTGGCGGAGGCGCTGGCGCAGACCGCGGGCCGTCGCTTTCTCCTGTCTGCCGGCTGCTCAATACTGCCCCAGGGCCCCGAAGCCAACCTGAAGGCGGCCGTCGCGGCCCTCTCGGCAAAGAAGAGGCGGTCGAGGAAACGATGACCGAAGCCGTATCGCCGCTAGGAGAGCTCACGGTCGCCGGCCTCGACAAGGACACGGCCCTCACGATCGGCGTGTTCGACGGCGTGCATCGCGGTCACCTGTACCTGCTGGATGCGCTGCGCGAGCGGGCGGTGGCCCGAGGCCTCGCGGTGGGCGTGATCACGCTGCACCCGCACCCCGCTCTCGTCCTCGACCCGCGCGCGAGCATCGCCTACCTCACGAGCCTTGAGGAGCGCGTTCGCTTGTTGCGAGAGAGCGGCGTCGACTTCGCGCTGCCGCTGACGTTCACGCCGGAAGTGGCGCGTCTAACCGCCGCCGAGTTCGCAGCGGCACTCCAGGAGCGGCTGCGCATGCGCTTCCTGCTCGTCGGGCCGGACTTCGCGCTCGGCCGCGGCCGGCAGGGCGACGCGACGACGCTGGCGGAAATCGGCAGGCAGATGGGGTTCGAAGTCGAGTCGCTGGCGCCGCTGGTCGAGAACGGGATCGTAGTCAGCTCCTCGGCCATTCGCGCCGCCCTCGAAGCGGGCGACATCGACACTGTCAACGACTTGCTAGGGCGGCCCTTCTCGCTGCACGGCCCCGTCGTCAGGGGCGTCGAGCGCGGGCGGATCATCGGCTTCCCGACGGCGAACCTCGCGATCGGCTCCGGCCTGGCGCTGCCGCCTTTCGGCGTCTACGTCACCCATGCTTTGGTCGATGGCTCGGGATACGCGTCGGTGACGAACATCGGCCGCCGGCCGACGTTCGACAATGGTGAACGTACGGTCGAGGTGCATATAATGGACTTTGACCGCGACCTCTATGGAAAAGAGATACGCGTCGACGTGCTGAAGCGCCTGCGCGGCGAGGTCCGGTTCGACAGCGCCGAAGCGCTCAGCGAGCAGATCCGCAGGGACGTCGCGGCGGCGCGTCGGTACTTCGAAGCGGGGGCCTGCTAGTCGAGCCTATCACCCCGCGAGGAAAGCCACATTTGAGCGAAATCGAAAAGTTATCAGTGGACGAGCAGGTACAGCTCCTGATGCGCGGCGTCGTCTACGGCGACGAGGGCGTCGCGCGCGCCATGGAGAGCGAGCTGCGCGAGCGCCTAGCCGAAGGGCGCCCGTTGCGCGTCTACCTCGGCATCGACCCCACGGCGCCGGACCTGACGCTTGGCCACACCGTGCCCATGCGCAAGCTGCGCCAGTTCCAGCAGCTCGGGCATGAGGCGGTCCTGCTCATCGGCGGCTTCACCGCGCTCGTCGGCGATCCCAGCGACAAGGACACCACGCGCCCGATGCTAACGCTCGAGGAGATCGAGGCCAACGGGCGCACGTACGCCGAGCAGGCCTTCAAGATACTCGACCGCGAGCGCACCGTCGTCCGCAACAACGCCGAATGGCTGAGCAAGCTCACCTTCCAGGAGTTGATCAAGATCGCGTCGAACTTCACCGTCGGGCAGTTCCTCCAGCGCGACAACTTCGCCCACAGGCGCGAGCGCGGCGACCCCATCTACGTGCACGAGTTCTTCTACGCCTTCATGCAGGCCTACGACGCCGTCGCCCTAGAGACCGACGCCCAGGTTGGCGCCACCGAGCAGCTCTTCAACCTCATGGCCGGCCGCACCCTCCAGCGCGCCTACGGCCAGCGACCGCAAATAGCCATCTGCATGCCGATACTCGTCGGCACCGATGGTCGCCTGCGGATGTCGAAGAGCCAGGGGAACTACATCGCCCTCAACGACCCGCCGGAGGAGATGTACGGCAAGGTGATGTCGCTGCCGGACGACGTGATGCTCGACTACTTCACGCTGGTGACGGACGTGCCGTCGGAAGAAATCGAGGAGGTACGGCGCCAGCTCGCCGAGCGTTCGGTGAACCCTATGGACGTGAAGAAGCGCCTTGCCCGCGAGATCGTCACCGACTTGCACGGCGCGAAGGCCGCCGCGAAGGCCGAAGAGTCATTCGCTCGAACCTTCCAACAGCGTGCGACACCCGAAGACGTGATCGAGTTTGCATTCTCGTTCAGAGACTTCCCAGGAGGTAGAGGGGCGATAACACTTCGCGAAGGTGGTGGTCAGCCAGAGACGATAGCCGACATCAGAACGTATTCGCTCCCGCATGTTCTTGCTTCCTCAGGCATCGTCAGCAGCGCCTCAGAGGCTCGAAGGCTCATCACCCAAGGTGCAGTGGAGAGGGTCACCAACGGAGAACAGGAGACTCTGCGCGAATCGCTGGTGCCGCTAAGGGACGGGGATGTGTTGCGCATAGGTAAGCACCGCTTCCTTCGCATTATGGACGCGGACAAGCGGGAATAGGGGCCGAACCGTTGGGGCATCCACAATGTAGGGGAGGACTTCAGTCCTCCACGGCGCGCCTGTCAAGAGAGACTCGACGTGCAAGGCTAAAGCCTTCCTCTACATTCCCGGCTCAGGAACGCGGCTAGAGGCATAGCGTGGACTTCGATTTCCAGCTCGACCTCACGGAGATGGCGAACTCCCTCGACACCGCGGAAGTCGTTGCCCTCTACTTCCCGCTCCTGCGCAAGACCCTCATCGTCGACGCCCGCTCCAGCGCCGTAGACGCCCCCATGGTCAAGATCGTCGAGATGGTCGCGACGCCGGAGGAGCGCTTCCGCTCCCTGCGCCGCCTGCGGCCGCGCTTCCCGCGACCGGAGAGCCTGACGCTCATCCCCTGGCCCAAGTATGTGCAGAGCCTCGTCAGCCTGGGGATGTGGGAGCACCTCGTCGCCCGCTTCGTCAACCTCGGCTTCCCGGACACGGTGCACGAGTGCGAGGCCTGTCTCGAGGAGCTGACGGCGCTGGAGAAGGAAGAGATAAACCGCGCCCTCAGCGGCGAGAACTACAAGTCGCTCTGGGAGAGCAAGCCCGGCGATTGGGCGGAGCCGGACGGGGACGTGGAAGACGACACCGGCGTTTGAGGGGATTAGGACGCCTTGACGTCCTCCTTTGCCTTATCGATGATCTTCTGCGCCAGGTGCGCGGGCACCTCTTCGTAGTGATCGAACTCCAGCGCGTAGTGGCCGCGACCCTGCGTGATCGAGCGCAGGTCGGTCGCGTAGTGCTGGACCTCCGCCAGAGGCACCTG
>JBGQNJ010000123.1:0-4966 GCA_041501065.1 Dehalococcoidia bacterium | reverse complement strand
GGAAACGGAGGGAGGATCCCGTGACTCTGCTGAAGGACTTCAAGGCGTTCCTTTTGAGGGGAAACGTAGTCGACCTGGCGGTAGCGGTCGTAGTGGGCACAGCGTTCGTCGCCGTCGTCCACGCCTTCGTCAAAGACATCCTCACGCCCTTGATTGCCGCCATCTTCGGAAAGCCGGACTTCTCCCAGCTCACGTTTACCATCCACAACAGCCGCTTTCTCTACGGCGACGTGATCAACTTCATTATCACCTTCGTCACCGTCGCCGCGGTTGTGTTCTTCTTCGTCGTCGTGCCGGTGAACGCGCTCATGGCGAGGTCACGCAAGGAGCCGCCACCCGACCCGACGGTGCGCAAGTGTCCGGAATGCGTGAGCGAGATCCCGGCAGAGGCGCGCAGGTGTCGCTACTGCACAGCCGAGATTACTCCCGCCGCGGTCTAGAGCCTGAATGGCCGAAGCGCCGGCCTACTCGTCCTTGTAGACAGGCTCCCCGACACCCTTGCAGGCGACGACGTCGCCGGGCGTCGATTCGTAGCTGACGGGGGTGTCGTTGAAGCGCACCCACTTGCCGTCCACCACCCGCTCGTACCACATCCCCTCCGAGACGCGGTGGTCGGTCGGGCTGAGGCTTGCCGGCGCCAGGCAAACGATGCAGCAGTAGTCGCGGATCTTCTCCGCCCCCTCGACGACGCTCTCGCGCGTGAGGTTCGGGCCGGCGTTCTTCAGCGCCTGCACGGTGTACTCCGCGACGCTCATGCCGTATTCCGTCAGGCTGCTCGGCTCTACGCCGGGCGCAAACTGCTTCATCAACTCTATGTGCCGCTGCACGCCCGGGTCGTCCGTCTCGGAGATCATCTTGCCGGTGGTCACGCTGACCATGCCCTCGGCATTCTGCGCGCCGGCGAGCTGAATCGTTATCTCGACCGCCGAGACCGCGCTGGCGATGAAGGGCACGTCCCAATCGAGGAGCTCCCGCGACACCTTGATGGCGTTGGCTGCCGCCCCCGGGTTCGCCATCAGGTAGACGAAGTCCGGGTTATCGGCTTTCAGGCGCTGCATCTGCGCCGTTAGGTCGAACTGCCCGAAGTCGTACGCCTGCTTGGAGACGATCTTGACGCCAGCGTCCGGCATCCGCTCCTCGGCCTGTTGCAGCCCGGTCTTGCCGGCTTCGTCGTTCTGGTAGAGTATGCCTTCCGTCTTGCCGGCAAAGTGCTCTTCCACGTAGTCCGAGATGATCTTCGCTTCGGTGACGTAGTCGGCCGTCATGGCGAAGCGCGTCTTCACGAGGGGGTCGGTGAAGCTGACGACACCGCCGCCGAGGAAGAGGTCGGGCACTCCCCTTTCGGCCAGGTAGTCCATGACCGCCAGGTGCGTCGGGTCGCCGAGGCCGCCGACGATGGCGAAGACGCCGTCCTGCTCCACCAGCTTTCGCACGACCTCCAGCGAGTCCGGCGGGCTGTAGTGGTCGTCGCCGACAATGAACTTGATCTTGCGGCCGTAGATGCCGCCTTCGGAGTTGATGTACTCGAAGTAGGCCTTCATGCCGTCGGCGACGACGCCGTAGGTCGCAGCCGGCGAGTTGCTCAGGGGCATGTGCGTCCCGAGCACGATCTCCGTGTCGGTGACGCCGGGCACCGGTCCGTCACTCGACGTCGCGCCGGACGCCTCCTCCTTCCCGTTCGAGCAGCCGGCCGCTACAAGGGCAGCGGTCAACAAAGAAACGATAAGTCCGACGAATGTCCAGTGTCTCATCGTTGTTACCTCTCTGCTAGAAGGCCATGATCCATGCGGGCAATCTACTCCCGGCCGCGGCGGCGGTCAATCGCGCCCTGGGCGGCCATAGGTTTGCTATAATGATTTGAAGGCTTGCCCCGCAGTCAAGATTCCCTGCGGTCACTACGGTCCCATTGTTCGATCAGGGGGTCGACGTTCACGGCGACGGGCGGCAGCGCCCGCCGTCCCCACATCGAGGCCACACCATGAGCGACGAACCTATCGACCACCGCAAGGCGGCAAGACTCACCGCACGACGTGCCAGCAGGCGCGCGCCCAAGCAGGCAACGCGACCAGGAACGGAACCCGTTGCTCCGGAGATGCTGGAGGACCTTTTCCGTCACTCACCTCAGCCCTTCGGCGCGGGCCGCCCCGACGGCGGTCTCCTGGCCTTCAACCAGGCTTTCTGCGACCTCATCGGCTATTCAGAAGAGGAGATCTCTTCCCTCGACTGGTCGAAGGACCTGACGCCGCCGGAATGGCGCGAGCACGAGGCCGCGATGCTGAAGAGGCTGACCGAAACCGGGGAGCCGGTCCGCTACGAGAAAGAGTACATTCGCAAGGACGGCTCTCGCGTGCCTGTCGAGCTCCTGGTCTACCTCTCTTCTGCTGGAGACGGCGCCATGCCGTACTTCTGGGTCTCAATCTATGACCTCTCCGAGCGCAAGCGGGCCGAGGAGCACATCCGGACATACGCGGCAATCATCGAGAACATGGACCAGGGCGCGTGCATCTATCATTTCGAGAACGTGGATGACATTGAGAGCGCTCGCGTGGTGGCCCTCAACGCGGCGGGGGAGCGGACTGTCCGAGCGAAGGCGGAGGACGTAGTCGGCAGGCTCGTTTTGGATGCCTTCCCGGCTGCGGAGCCGGCGGCGCTGGAAAGAAACGCCCGCGTTGCACGCAGCGGTGTCGCCGAGCAGACGCCCCGCGTCCGCTATCCCGGCGATTCGCGGATGGGGGAGATGTATTTCGACGTCGATACGGTCCCGTTGAGCAACGACACGGTCGCGGTCCTGTACAGAGATGTCACCAAGCGCGAACAAGCGGAGACAGAAATCGAAAGCCTCGCCCGCTTCCCGGCAGAGAACCCCAACCCCGTCCTGCGTCTTAGCCGCAAGGGCACGGTTCTCTACGCCAACCCGCCCGCCCAGGCCCTCTTGCGGGAAGGCGGTTCCGCCATTGGGGAGCGCACGCCGGCATTCCTGCGCGCCCAGTCCCGCAAGGCACTCGAAACCGGCGCGACCACGACCGTCGATGTCGAGCGCGGCGGGAAATGGTGGTCGTTCTTGATAACGCCTGTCGTCGAGGCCGGCTATGCCAACCTCTACGGACGGGACATCACAGATCGCAAGCGGGCGGAGGAGGCACTGCGCGAGAGCGAGGAGAAGTTCAAGCTCATCGCCACCCATACGCCGGATCATATCCTCGTTCAGGACAAGGACCTGCGGTACACGTGGGTGCTGAATCCCCAACTGGGCCTCACATTGGACGACATGATCGGCAAGACGGATTTCGAGTTCCTGCCGAAGGAAGACGCGGCCAACCTCACGACAATCAAGAGGAGAGTGCTTGAGACGGGGAACCCCGAATACGTCACCGCTCCCCTCACTCCTCGCAAGGGCGGTACGGAGTACTTCGAAGGTTCGTACGTGCCGACACATGACGCCGAAGGCCAGGTCAGCGGGCTCATCGGTTACTTCAGGAACGTGACGGAGCGCGTAAAGACTGAGGAGGAATTGCGGCTGCAATCCACGGCGCTACAGGCCGCGGCCAACGGCATCGTCATCACGGACCGCGAAGGCACGATACGGTGGGTCAACCAGGCCTTCGAACGGCTAACCGGCTACAGCGCCGCCGAGGCGATAGGCAACAACCCGCGCGTCCTTAAGTCCGGCCGCCATGATGAGGCTTTCTATCGCACACTCTGGACTACCATCCTATCGGGACGTGTCTGGCAAGGGGAGATCGTGAACAAGCGCAAGGATGGCCGCTTCTACACCGAGGAAATGACCATCACGCCCGTGCTCGATGCCGAGGGCGCCGTCAATCATTTCATCGCGATCAAGCAGGACATCACGGAGCGCAAACAGGCGGAGGAGGCCCTGCGGCAGGCAAACGAGCGCATTGAGAAGCTCCTCGGCGCCAACGTCATCGGAATCGCCGAGTTCGACGCCACGAAGATCGTCAGCGCCAACCGCGCCCTCCTCGATATGACCGGCTACAGCGAACGCGACGTCGCGCGCGGCAGGATCGACTGGCGCGAGATCACGCCACCCGAGTACGCGGAACGCGATAATCGCGCCTGGCGGGAGATGATGGAGCACGGCGAATGTCTTCCCTATGAGAAGGAGTACATCACCCGGGACGGCAAGCGCATCCCGATACTCATCGCCGGCGTGCGCCTGACGGAGGACCCCGTTACCGGCGTCTTCCTCAACCTCGACATTACCGACTGGAAACTCATGGAGAGGGAGCTACTGGAAACCACCCACTACGCCGAGCACCTCTTCGAGTCCAGCCTGATCGGCCTCACACGCTCCAACACGGAAGGCCTCCTCGATGCCAACGATGCCTTCCTGGACATGGTCGGTTACACGCGCGCGGACCTCGGAGCCGGCCTCATCGACATACAGGCGATGACACCCCCTGAGTATGTGGCGCTCGACGAACGGGCTATGCGCGAAATGCTGACCACGGACGAGGCCGCACCGTACGAGAGGGAGTACATTCGCAAGGACGGCAGCCGCGTTCCCGTGCTCATCGGGCGGAAGCTGCTCAAGGAATCGCCCCTGGAATGGGTCGCGTTCGTCCTCGACCTGACGGAGCGCAAGCGCGCCGAGGCCGACCTGGAGCGGGTGCGCACGGAGTTCCTGGGCGAGATCAGTCACGAGCTGAAGACGCCGCTTACGGCAATCAAGGGCTGCGCTTCCATGGCGCTCTCTTCCGTGACTCCGCCGGACCCGGCCGAGGCGCGGGAGCTGTTCGAGGTCGTCGACACGCAGGCAAACCGCCTGACGGACCTCGTCGGCAACCTGCTGGACATGACCCGAATCGAAGGCGGAAGGCTATCGATCGATCCCGACGAGATCGACCTGGCGAAGATCGTCGACGAGGCGAAGGTCATCTTCGAACACAGCCGCTACCCGCACTCCCTGCAGGTCAAGCTGCCTCCAAAGCTGCCCAGAGTCAGG
>JBGQNJ010000122.1:0-4981 GCA_041501065.1 Dehalococcoidia bacterium | reverse complement strand
GCTGCTCTGCGTGCGGCGCCGGCTTCCCCTTCAGCAGCGAGGCTACCGTCGGCGTCGTCGAGAGAAGCGTCATGCGACCGTGATGCTCGATCTCTTTCGGCGACAGCTCTTTGTCCGTGAGATAGGCCGGGCAGTTCGACTGGCAACGACCGCACTCGGTGCAGGTCATGAAGTCGAGCAATGACTTCCAGTTGAAGTCGGTCACCTTGCCGACGCCGAAGGTCGCGCCTTCCTCCGCGTTCTCCATCATCGCCTCGATGTTGATCGGGTGAAGGACGCCGGAGCGTTCGCGGTTGCGGAAGAATACGTTGAAGGCCACCGTCAGCACGTGAGAGTGCTTGCAGTAGGGCAGGTAGCAGAGGAAGAGGAACAGGATAGTCAGGTGGGTGTACCAGAAGGTGGCGTGGAGCTTGCCGGCCGTATCGGCGGAGAGGTTCATGCCGCTCCAGATGCCGGATACGCCATAGGCGACGAAGGACCAGGCCTCCTTGCTGCCGCCTTCCACGCTTTCGAGGTGCAACTCCAAGCTGTTGGCAAGGATATCAGTGACCATCAGGAAGAAGATGAGGCCGAGGATACGCCAGGCATCCATGTTCAGCGTCAAACGCTGCGGCTTCACGAAAAAGCGTTCATAAGCCGCCATGCCAATGCCGACCATGACCAGGACATTGAACGCATCCATAACCGGCTTGAACCAGTTGAAAATGCCGCCGGGTAGATGCTGCAGGCTCAGCGGGTCTGCTACACCGCCAAGGAGCATGTTGAGGCTTCGGATGATGAGGACGAGGAAGCCCCAGAAGATGAGCGGGTGCAGGATACCTGAATACCAGTACTGCCGTCGCCAGAACTTCGACTGGCCGACCATTATCAGCATGAAGTCGCCGATGCGTTGCGGCAACTGGTCAAAGCGAGGCGCGCCCTTCGCCTGTAGGAACGGGATCAGCCGCGCCGCGATCGTCAGCAGGAAGAAGGCGGAGAACCCAACGATGATCAGATAGAAGAAGATGTTGCCCGGTAACTCATTCGAAGGTGCCACTATACGCCTCCTCTAAGCCGCAGCACCACACCGACCCGACATGACTGTTGGGGAGCAGTATGTACTAATCTTCACAGTCGAGCACATCATAACCCTACCCCCAAAATGCAAGCAACGCCCCATCGCGCTTCCGGCGCGGTATATGAGACGGCGGGAGGACTGAAGTCCTCCCCTACGTCTCTTTGTCTCCCACACGCGTCGACAGCAGCCGGCCAGTCGCCGCCCGGCTACGTTGCGGGCTTGCCGTAGACCTTGCGCAGCTCCGTCTTCAGCACCTTCCCCAGTGGGTTCCGCGGCAGCTCTTCGACGAAGGCGACCTCTTCCGGCGCCTTGAAGCTCGCCAGCCTGCCCTTGCAGTACTGGACGACCTCTTCCTTCGTCATCGACTCGCCGGGCCGCAGCACTATGAGCGCCATCACCCGCTCTCCCCATTCCACGTCCGGCACGCCGATAACCGCCGCCTCTGCGATCTTCGGGTGGTCCTCCAGCGCGCTCTCGATCTCGCCCGGCGATATGTTCTCGCCGCCGCGGATGATCAGGTCCTTCGTGCGGCCGGTGATGAACAGGTAGCTGTCCTCGTCCATGTAGCCGACATCGCCGGTGTGCAACCAGCCGTCCTTGATCGCCGCCTCCGTCGCCTCTTTCTGGCCGTGGTACTCGCGCATGATGCGACTGCCCGAGACGCAGATCTCGCCCTCTTTGCCCGGCGGCAGGATATTGCCATCGCGGTCCATGACCGCGACCTCCACGTCGTCCATCGGTCGCCCGACGGAGCGCAGCCGTTGTAGCTTCTTCGCCTTCTCCTCCTCCGTCCCTTCGATGCGATGGTCCTCCGGCCCCAGGTACGTCATCGTCGACGTGCTCTCCGTCTGGCCGTAGGCGTTCATGAGGCCGCACTTGAAGACGTCGACCGCCTTGCGCACGACCTCGTACGGCATGGGTGCCGCGCCGTAGGTGACGAGCTGCAGCGAGCCCAGGTCGTACTTGTCGAAATCGGGCTGGTCCATGATCCGCTTCAGCATCGTCGGCACGACGAAGCTGTGCGTGACGCGCTCCTTCTGCACAGCCTCCAGCCAGAGCTGCGGCTCGAACTGCGGCAGGATAACCAGCGTCCGGCCGCCCCAGATCGACGACATGAGGGCGGTCAGGCCCGCGACGTGGTACACCGGCACCGACAGCAGCGTTACCTCCGGCGTCTCTTCGGGGTTCGCCGGGCTCATCGTGTTGACGACGTAGACCGACAGCGTCAGGTAGGTGAGTATGACACCCTTGGGCAGCGCCGTCGTGCCGCTGGTGTACATCAGCACCGTCGCGTCCTGCTCGTCGATCTCGATGTAGACCTCGTCGTCGCTGCCGGACGCGAGCAGGTCGTCGTAGCCGGGCATACCGTCCGCCGCCCCGTCGATGCAGACAAAGTCCTTGATCTGCGGCAGCTCCGGCTTCAGCGATTCGACCAGCTCGAAGTAGCGCCTGCCGACGAAGAGCAGCGACGCACCGGAGTCGTTCAGCATGTGGACGATCTCTTCCCGCTTCGCCCGGTAGTTCAGCGGCACGAACACGGCGCCGGTCTTGGCGCAGGCGTAGTACGTCTCGACGTACTGCGGGCTGTTCATCGCCATCACCGCGACCTTCGTCCCTCGCTCGACGCCGCGTGACTGGAGGGCGTTCGCCAGGCGGTTCACTCGCTGCGCCATCTCCATGTAGGTGATACGCTGCTCGCCGCACACGAGAGCGTCGCGGTCCGGCACGACCGCCGAGCTGATTTGCAGGAACTCCGCCGTGTTCAAAGCTAAGGCTCCTTCGGCAATGTCGTCATGGCGATTCTAGACCGCAACGCCGGAAAAACGACAGGCCGTCATGCGGGCAGCAGCCGCGCCAGCCTGCGCTCCATCGCCAATCCCTCCTCCAGCGGTACCTCAAGCCCTCGCGTCACCGCCTCTTTGGCGTAGCGCAGGACGGCCGGCGACCGCGTCATCAGCTCGCGCGCCCAGGCCTCCGCCTCTTCGTACAGCCGCTCGCGGGCGACGACCTTGTGCACGAGCCCCAGGCGCAGCGCTGTCGCCGCGTCGATGTCGTCGCCACTGAGGATCATTTCCATTGCTGTGCCGGTTCCGATGGTCCGCGGCAGGATCTGCGTGCCGCCGGCCGAAGGTATGTAGCCCAGCTTCACCTCCGGCAGGCCGAAGCGCGCATCTTCGCTGGCGACGCGCAAATCGCAGCACATGCTCATCTCGCAGCCAGCGCCGAGGGCATAGCCATGGATGGCGGCGATGAGCGGCTTGTCCAGGTCGAGCATGAGCTGCCAGAGGTCGCGCTCGCGCCGCGCCCGCCGCGCTTCGACATACGACGGCGCCGTGCCGAACTCGCTGACGTCCGCGCCGGCCGAGAACGCGCGCTCGCCCGCGCCCCTGACGATGAGGACGCGCGTATCGGGGTCGTCGCGCACCGCCTCCATCACCGTCCACAGCTCGTCCCGCATCTGCGTGTTCATAGCGTTCATGACATGCGGACGGTTCAGCGTGAGCCAGGCGATGCCCTGGCGCTTCTCGAATATCACGGTCTGGAACTCGCTCAAAGGGATTCTGTCGCCCTCCCTAGCGCCAGTCGGGCTTGCGGATCTGGCTGCGCTGCTTTCTCTCGATGGCCTGCACCAGGTCGCGGTTGATCTTCTCCGTCAAGAGCCGCATGCCTTCCTTCGACGGCTGCATCTCCTGACTGCGCCAGCGGCGGACCTTCGCCCGGTCCGGGTCCGGCAGCTCCGCCTCTTCGAGGAGCCTCGTCAGCACGTACGACGTCAGCGCCCAGGACTCGTCGACGTCAAGTTCGATTTTCACGATTCCGCGTCCTTCGAAGACACGTACCACCCCTTGCGGCGGATCAGACGCGTCGTCCGCTCGTCGAGCACCGTGCCCAGCGCCTCGTTCATCCCGACCGTCAGCTCGCTCATCTCCGCCGTGCCCTCCGCGTGCTCTGTCCGCCAGCGCTTTATCTCCTTCTGCGCCTCCGCCGACAGCTCCACGCCGTCCAGCACCTGCGAGACGACGAGCGTCATGATCGACCACGCCTCATCCGGTTCGAGGATAACCTGCATGTCATGTGCCCTTGAAATGGGGCTCGCGCTTCTCCAGGAACGCGCGCACGCCCTCTGCCCGGTCTTCAGTGGTCTGCAAGATGACCGTCAGGTCGGTCTCGAAGCGAAGCGCCTGCTCCAGCGGCATCTCCATACCCCGCAGCACGGCCTCCTTCGCGTAGCGCACCGCCAGCGGCCCGCGCGCCGCGATCCTCTCCGCCAGCGCCAGCGCCTCATCGTCGACCCTGTCGTCAGCGACGACGCGGCTCACCAGCCCGCAGCGCAGCGCCTCCGACGCGTCGATGACCTCGCCGAGCAGTATCATCTGCAGCGCCTTCGCCCGTCCGACGATGCGCGGCAGCCGCTGCGTGCCACCGGCCTTTGGCAGCAGGCCGAGCGCTGTTTCCGGCAGGCCAAACCGGGCGCCTTCGCCGGCAACGCGCACGTCGCAGGCCAGCGCCAGCTCCAGGCCGGCGCTCAGCGCCTCGCCCCTGATGGCGGCGATGACGGGGCGGCTCAGGCGATTGAGGAAGGAGAACGAGTCGGCGAGGATGCGCTCCCGTCGCGCGACGTCGGGCGCCGCTCCGGTTTGGAGCTCCGAGGCGTCCCAGCCGCGGCAGAACGTTTCGCCTTCGCTGCTAAGCACGACGACGTGCGCGTCCTCGTCGTCGCTTATGGCCTCAGCGGCGGCCGCCAGCTCCGCGACCGTCGCGCTATCGAGCGTGTGACCCTGTTCGACGCGTCGCAACCGCACGCAGGCGACGTGTCCCTTCTTCTCCAGGAGCAGATTGCGGTACGTCATCGTGGGCCTCAAGAGGATGCGATGCCCTGCCATCGGAAGGCGTCGGAATCGTAGCAAGCATCCCATATGGTGT
>JBGQNJ010000121.1:0-5003 GCA_041501065.1 Dehalococcoidia bacterium | reverse complement strand
TATACGTCATCGCGCAGGACGCCGATGAGCTGCGACGCCTCGTCGCCCTCTGCAACCGCGCTCAGACGAACTTCTTCATCCTGGGCGCCGGCAGCAACGTCCTCGTCAGCGACAAGGGGATACGCGGCGTCACCATCGAGAACCGGGCGCGCGGCCTGGACGGGCCGATGGACAATCAGAACGGCGGTGCCATCTTCCGAGCCGAATCAGGCGCCAGCATCGCCACGCTTGCCCGCTACCTCTGTCGAAAGGGCTTCGCGGGCCTGGAGTGGGCCGGCGGCATACCCGGCACAATCGGCGGCGCCGTTGTCTACAACGCCGGCGCCTACGACGGCAGCATGGCGACGGTGCTCAAGAGCGTCCAGATGGTCAGCAAGGACGGCCTCCAGTACGAGCTGGCCGTCGACGAGCTCGGCCTGAGTTACCGCGAGAGCGCTTTCACCCGAAAGCTCTTTGAAGGGCACGTCATCCTGTCGGCGGACCTGGTGCTCCAGCCGGCGGACCCGGATGAGCTGGCCCAGCGGCTGGTGGAGCTGGACAGCAACCGTCAGGCCTCACAGCCGCGCGGGCGCAGCGCAGGCTCCATCTTCAAGAACACGCGCGAGTACCCAGCCTGGTGGCTCATCGACCAGGTAGGCCTACGGGGCCATCGCCACAGGGACGCGGAGATATCGACCAAGCACCCGAACTTCATCCTGAACGTCGGCCGCGCGACGGCGATGGACGTGATGGCGCTCATCGAGCTGGCCCGGGAGAGGGTAGAGGAGGAGTTTTCGGTCAAGCTGGTACCTGAGGTGGCCTTCGTGGGGGAGGACCTGCAATGACAGCGCAGGGCGGCCGCAAGCTGCGACTCGGTGTCATCTTCGGCGGGCGCTCCGGCGAGCACGAGGTGTCCGTCGTTTCCGCGCAGCACGTGATGGCGGCCGTCGACCGCAGCCGGTTCGAGGTGGTGCCCGCCGGCGTCACCAAGACCGGCGCCTGGCTCACCCCTGAGGAGACGCAGACGCAGATGGACGTTCCGGCCGCTCCCTTCAAGAAGACGCTCGCTCTTAGCGGCGCCGAAGGGCTGCTGGCGCGACCGCAGGCGCTATCCGTCCTCTCGGAAATCGACGTTGCGTTCCCGGTAATCCACGGGCCCAGCGGCGAGGACGGGACACTCCAGGGGCTCCTTGAGCTGGCGCGCGTACCCTATGCGGGCGCCGGCGTGGCCGCCAGTGCGGCCGGGCTGGACAAGGCGCTGATGAAGGCGCTCCTCCACGACGCCGGTCTGCCCGTCGTCGACTGGCTGGTCGTGACGCGCTCGCAGTGGGACGGCGACGCGCGAGACCTGACCTCGAAGATAGAGGAGGCGCTTTCCTACCCCTGCTTCGTCAAGCCGGCGAACGGCGGGAGCAGCGTAGGCATAACGAAGGCGCACTCACGCGAAGAGCTGGTCAACGGAGTCATCGAGGCATTCCGCTTCGACCGCAAGCTCGTCATAGAGAAGGGCGTCGATTGCCGTGAGATCGAGTGCGCCGTACTCGGCAACGACGAGCCAGAGGCGTCGCCGCTGGGCGAGATCAAGTGCGAGCGCGAGTTCTATGACTACGAGGCGAAGTACCTCGCCTCCTCTACAACGCTTACGATTCCCGCCAACCTCCCCGGCGATCTCGCGAGCCGCATCCGCGCCATGGCCATCTACGCCTATCGCGCCATCGATTGCTGCGGCATGTCCCGCGTCGACTTCTTCCTGACACCGTCCGGTGACGTCTTCATCGACGAGCTCAACACGATTCCCGGCTTCACGCCCGGCAGCATGTACCCGCGGCTCTGGCAGACTGCCGGACTATCGTATTCCGACCTCATAACCCGGCTGGTCGAACTGGGGCTGGAGCGATTCGAGGAGAGGGAGCGCTTTGCGCAGGCGTAACTACAGGCAGAACCAGCGCCCAGCGCGGCCGCCGCTCCGACAGCGGCTCGGCCGCATGCTCTGGCGCCTGGGCATCGTCGCCCTGCTGGCGAGCGTCATTCTTGTCGGATGGCTGGTCTACCAGTCGCCGCTGCTCCAGGTGAGGGAGGTCTCGGTTGCCGGCGCGGAGAGCCTGGACCCGGCCGTCGTCGCCGAGGTCTCAGGACTGAAGGGGCAGAACATCGTCCAAGTCGACACCGCGACGGCGAAGAGCCATCTCCTGGCGTTGCCCGCGGTCAAGGACGTGTCGATATCGAGGCGCTGGCCCGGCCGGATGCTGGTCCGCGTCGAAGAGCGGCATCCCTGGGGCTACTGGCAGGTCAAGGAGCAGCCCTACGTTATCGACGAAGAGGGCGTCGTCCTCGACGACGTCCGACCCGACGAGGGCGCAGCGACGATATTCGAGCTCGACAGCGAGCGACGCCTGGTCGCCGGCGACCGCGTGGACGCCGACGCCGTGTCGCTTTCGCGGCAGCTCATCGATGAGTCGCCGCGGGCCTTGAAACAGAACGTCACGAAGCTGGAGTACAGCGAGCATTTCGGCCTGACCGTGGCTTTCGACGGCGGACTGCGCGCCACCTTCGGCGACAGCCGCGATCTGGATTACAAGCTGGGTGTCCTGTACGTCCTGCTCGAAAAGGGGCAGGGACAGTCGTTCGCGGTACACAGCGTCGACCTGCGCTTCGGCGAAAGCGTCTCGTTCCAGTAGCAGGGACGACTGAAGAGAGGGCAACATCGCAGGACCGTGAGGGGCGCCCTCAGGGAAGGAGGAACGCAAGGTGAGAGCAGATACCTTCGCCTCAATTGACGTCGGGACAACCAAGGTCTGCACCGCCGTCGCGGAGATCGGTGAGGAGCAGGCGATACGGATCCTCGGTGTCGGCGTCTGTCCGGCCAGGGGCTTCAGCCGCGGCATGGTGGACAACATCGCGGAGGCGACGCAGTCCATCGCCGACTCCGTCGACAAAGCCGAACGATCCAGCGGCACGCGAATCCTCTCCGCCCACGTCGGCATCACAGGGTCACACATCCAATCGCTGAACAACCGCGGCATCGCCGCCATCCCCGATCGCAGCCATCCCATCGGCAGCGACGACATCGAACGCGTCCTCGAAGGGGCGCGCGTCATCAACATCCCGTCGAACCGCGAGGTGCTGCACGCCGTCCCGCGCTACTACGTCGTCGACGGCCAGGACAGCGTCAGCGACCCGCTGGGCATGCACGGCCAACGCCTGGACGTGGAGACACACATCGTCACCGCCTCTACCAGCGCGATGCAGAACCTGATGAAGTGCGTCGAGAGCGCCGGCGTGGAGGTGGAGAGCCTGATACTGGAACCGCTGGCCAGCGGCGAAGCGGTGCTGGAGGATGAGGAGCGCAAGCAGGGCGTCGTTGTCGCGGACATCGGCGGCGGCACCACCGGCATCGCCGTCTACCTCGACGGCAGCGTCTACCACACGTCCGTACTGCCCGTGGGCGGTAACCACCTCACGCGCGACCTGGTAGCCGGGCTGCGCTGTCCCTACGTCGTCGCCGAGGAGGCGAAGGCTGCCTACGGGCACGCCATCCCGAGCATGGTCGACGCCACCGAGATGGTCGACCTGGACTGCTTCGGGTCGGAGCGGCAGAAGAGCGTGCCACGGCGACGGCTGTGCGAGATCCTCCAGGCCCGCTGCGAAGAGATCATGGAGATGGTGATGAGCGAGGTCAAGCGCACCGCGCACGACGACATCCTGTCGGCGGGCGTCGTCCTGACCGGCGGCACGGCGAAGCTGCGCGGCCTGGACATCCTCGCCGAGCAGGTGACCGGCCTGCCGGTGCGCATCGGCGTTCCCCGCCATCTGCAGGGTCTCTCAGAGACGCTGGACGATCCCGCCTACGCGACGAGCGTCGGCCTGCTGCAATGGGCGCTCAAGGAGAACGGCATGCTCTACGCCGGACATCGGTCCGGCCCGAGCTTCGCCTTCGGCGGCTGGCTGCGCCGCGTGGGCCAGTGGATGCGCGTACTGATGCCCGAATAGGGCAAGGTCGGTTTTTCGACAACCAGCGAAAGGAGGCGACGGTGACAGCAAGAGAGGACCTGGACAAGCTTCCCCCGATCAAGGTTATGGGTGTCGGCGGCGGCGGCGGCAACGCGCTCAGCCGGATGATGGCCGAGAAGATCCCCGGCGTCCAACTGGTGGCGGTGAACACCGACGCCCAGGCTCTCGCCCATACGGACGCCCACGTCAAGATCCGCATCGGCGACCGGCTGACGAAGGGGCTTGGCGTCGGCGGCGACCCCAATAAGGGCCTGCGCGCCGCCGAGGAAAGCCGCGAGGAGCTCTTCGACGCCGTGAAGGGCGCGGAGATGGTCTTCATCACGGCCGGCATGGGCGGTGGCACCGGCACCGGCGCCTCAGCCATCGTCGGCGAGGTGGCGCGCGAGGCCGGCGCCCTCACGATCGGCGTCGTGACCAAACCGTTCTCCTTCGAAGGCGCCAAACGCCGCGTCCAGGCCGAAGACGGCATAGCGCACCTGCGGGACAAAGTGGACACGCTCATCGTCATTCCAAACGACCGCCTCCTTGCCGTTTGCACTCCCGACGTGTCCGTCCCCGAAGCCTTCCGTGTCGGCGACGAGGTCCTGCGACAGTCCATTCAGGGCATATCGGAGATCATCACCGTGCCCGGCGACATCAACCTCGACTTCGCCGACGTGCGCAAGATCATGGGCGAGGCCGGCCAGGCGCTGTTCGCCATCGGGCGCGCCAGCGGCGAGAACCGCGCCGTCGAGGCCGCGCGGGCGGCCATCAGCAGCCCCCTGCTGGACACGAGCATCGAGGGCGCGAAGGGCGTCCTGTTCAACATCACGGGATCGCGCAGCATCGGGCTGCACGAGATGAACGCCGCCGCGCAGGTCATCGCGGAGATCGTCGACCCCGACGCCGAGATCATCTTCGGCACGGCGACCGACCCGGACCTGGGCGACGAGATCAAGGTCACCGTCATCGCCACCGGCTTCCAGCCCGCCGAAATGCGGGAGCACGAGCTGGAGCACATTGTGGGGCGAGGC